>JAJCYN010000209.1 GCA_029262915.1 Flavobacteriales bacterium | reverse complement strand
TGATCGGAAGTGAAACTATAATGTTCAAAAAGTCCTTGATTTTCGGCTTCAGCTCCTTCTTCGGTAGTCACAATTACTTAGATATTATTACTTTTTTTAGTATAGAATTATGAGTTATATTATTCGTGAAACGAACAATATAAATTCCATTTGCAACATTGCTAACTTCTATTTTGTTAGATAAAGATGATTCAGTTTCTATAATTGTTTTACCGTAGATATCAATCAATTGGATGTGGTAAGTTTTATGATTTGAAATGCCAGCTATTTCAAAATTGATGACATTTGAAGTTGGATTAGGATAGACTTCAAAATCACTTTGAGTTTCTTCTTTATCATCAATACTTACTGTAGGGTTAGGTAGATTACCAAAAACTGGTCTAAGCATAAGTGTACCATCAAACGAAGCAGTTTGCCATACTCCAACTGCATTAAAATGAACTTTAGTTTTATTATTAGTGTTTACATCCCATCCAACATTTAAGAAATTTGAAGTAATTTTTTCCCATCCAAAATAATAGGTTCCAGCAGGTAGAAAAAGAGGGATGTCTAGGTTGTATCTTAAAAATTCATTAGTATTTGAGTAAATTGGGCTAGTAAAAAGTGTTGCTGGTTGAGAATATATTTCAATTTCAGGGCTCAAACTACTCCACACTTTTAACCTAAATGATTCAGCACTTAAATTGTTAGTAATAGGATTAAAATATATATGAAAAGCAGTTAATGTGTCACTTTTTTTAATGTTAAATTCGTGTGCTAATTTAGAACCTATACCCTGTACTCCATAGCCTACCTCGGCACTGCCATCATCATAAGCATAATGAGATGCAAATACTTGATGCGATATAACAGTGTCATTGTTAATGTGATCATCAGTAAATGGATTTAAATCAAAGAAATTTTTTATTTGAAAAACTTTAGTTTTAAAGGTGTCTGATGGGAAATAAAAATTATTTATAGGAAGATTATATACTGCTTGTGGTTCTGTTAAACTCGAATGTGCCAATACATTTTTAGAAGATGTTGTAGAAGGGTAAGTTTCAATAGTTGGTCCAGCTCCATTATTATCAATAACCTGATATTTATAAAATACCAATAAGCTATCGTTATGGTTATTTTTATACGTTACGTTCATGTTTGTGGACATAAAATTAATGGTGTCAGTTAAATAATGTGACCAAGGCATAGATGTAAATTCATTTAGCATATTATGATGATTGGTTATAAAGGAAACATCAAAGAGAGCCGTATCAGCATAATTTCGATTTTCATCTAAATATACATAGTCGATGTTCCAATGATCTACATTTCCCGATAGAGTTGCCCAATTTTTAAATCTAAACTGAAAATTACTTTTTTGAAAAGAAGTATCAACAGGAATCATAACTTGTCTGAAAGCCTGATTAGGTACACCTGGTGTGCCCCACATTCTTACCCATGTGTTATCAGAAGGTCTATAAAACTCTAACCTTAAACTATCTCTGTTTTCTGGCTTATTGCCATTCCCTTGTGGTTGATAATAAAAACTAAAAAATACGCTATCAATAGGGGAGGATAAGTCAATTTTTTGAGAGGTTAAATGGTCTGCCAGCCCATAGGATGTTGGGCTGGAGAAGTTATAAGGATATCCAGTTTCATCCACCCCATCTAGCGTAGCTACACCAAAAGTAATAGGATTATCAGCAAAATTAGAATTAATATGTGCGTACATGTCAACCCAAAGATTTACATCTGGAAAGATATAATTTTGAGAAAAATCGTCAAGAAAAGGTAATGTAAGTACAGCCTTATTGTTTTGTTGATGCTTTTTTAAGTATGGAGAGTTTGGATCTCCAATACTGGCATTATAAAAAGTTCTTATGGTATTGTTTATTCCTAATTCTATCAACGTATCTTTTTGTGCTGAAAGAAAAGTAGAAGCAAACAAAATAATTAATGATATGCAATTTTTTTTAATCATTATTGAGTGTATCTGGAATTAGAATGGTGTCAGAGGCATTAATTTTAACCATATTGGTGTCGCATGTAAAATACAAATCTTCAGAACTTCCTATATTTATGGCAATATTTGGACTGCGGACAGGAGATTGTCGATAGACTTTTGCATTTAACGTATCTTCTGTTGTTTCACATTGGCAATTTTCATAATCACTAAATCCAATACTTAGATAGGCATCAAGTAACTTATTATTTGCTTCTTCTTTTGTAAGTCCTTTTAAAAATGGCACCATTACTCTTTCACTACTTGTTCCACTACCTAAGATTAGAAGTACGACTGAACCTTTTTTAATTTTATCGTTAGGTTTTACTTCTTTCCCATTTATTTCCTGTTTTAATACACAATTAACGCATTCCGAAGGAATATATTTTGTTTTAACTTTGAGTCCATAACTTTCTAATTTTGCAATAGCTAATCGTTGTGACATATCAACTACATTAGGCATACTAATTTTTGGAGGAACAATTTTAGAAGTGGTAATGTAAATGGTTCTATTTTCTTTTACCAAGTCACTTTGTGATGGATTTTGTTCTAATACAATGCCCTTTTCAGCATCTGAAATATAAATAGAATCAAGAATGGTGTAACGTAATAGTTTTCCTTCTAGAAGCTTTTCAACTTCGTTAATTGTTAGCCCTTCTAATGAAGGTACACTTATAGTTTCTCCGTGTAATGTATAACTGTCAATAAACTTAAAAATACCCCAAACAAATAACACAACGAATAAGATAGCTACAGCTAAATTGATTAGAAAAGTTTTACTGCGTAAAAATTTAAACATTAATAAGGTTTAATTGAAAAGCAAATATATGAAGAGATTTATAAATCAATACTATAACTTACTCCATAAACATGGTTATGCTTCAGGTTTTTGGTGTTAAACTTATTTTCGAACATATAGGAGAATTTTATGGCATTTTTATTATTAATTTTATATGAACTTCCTAAAGAAAAACGATTTCTATTAATTATTTTCTCGTCATTAAATTGGTAATAAAATTCATAGGAAATAAAAGGCGTCAACTTGTTTTCAAGTTTATACTTAATAGAAAGTTTGTTTCTACTAAAAGTT
>JAJCYN010000208.1 GCA_029262915.1 Flavobacteriales bacterium | reverse complement strand
CCCCAACCCACAACGGCATCAAATCCATTTCCTTGTTCAAACTTTAATCCAACATAAGTATGATCTTCACCTGTAAAAGTAAATGTCCCTATATCCATCCAATCTCGCCATCCATCATTAGTTCCAGGACCACCACTACCTATGTCATCGCCAATATGTAATAAACTCATGGGACGAACTATGGGGTTGTTACCCTGGTGATTAATAGCAACACGGGTCGTATTAATTGGAGAGGTTATTCCGTTATAATTGGTAACACCTAGTAATGCACCAACATTGGTAATGCGCATCCGTTCTCCATCTGTAATTCCACCAGGAATATTATCCCAATCTGTTTGTACAATGAAAGGAGTATTTTCTTGCCAACGAATAAAGCCTGATGGTGCTGGTCCTACATCAATACCAAAACGTAAACCATCATTTGCAGTTTGCTCTGTCCCCACTTCATTAGTGATTTGTACCCAAGTTTCCCTGTTATGGTCTTGACTTATATGCATTTGGGATGCTGGTCGTACATAATCACTAAATAAGCTAGGATCACCAAAAGTTGGTCCTAATCCCATAAAGCCCCTCCCAGTGAAACGAGCAATGTGCCGACCATCTATGTCACCAGCATCCTGTAATTGACTTGAGTGCGTGGGATCACCGCCACCACCTACAAATCGAAAAGCCAAGTCATCTGAGGATTGATTATTATTGTCGCTCCATACTATTACAGTTTCTGTTGTTTCTTTACCAGTTAGACTAGTTGAGGTACGAAGCCCCATATATGATAAGTAAATGTTATCTGTAAAAGTAATACCGGTTTGCATCCAAGGTCTATACCCTCTTTGTGTAGTAAAAGGACCTTTATTACCATTTAAATGCAGTAAAGAAAAAGGACCCCAGTCATTCCATAACCCATTTGGCTGAACAACATTTGTACTATTTGGTCCAATACCCACAAATCCTTCCGTTGAAATATTGGAGAAAAAATTAAGACTAGGTAAAAATTTATCTCCATTTATCACCATACGGTTTTTACTGTTAGTAAAGGTCCATATTGGACTATCCCATAAAGTTCCAAAGACGTTGTTTAGTCCATTAGCATTTGTGTTTCCAGCTCTTGACCAAAATCTAGTACCGTTAGATCCATTGCTATTCGGATTTCCAAGACTTGTAGGAGGTTGTTGAGCATACAGAAAATTTCCTATTAGTAAGAAGCTGATTAAAATTTTTAGTTTTTTCATAATTATTAGATCTGTTAATGAGTGTTAGGTATGTTAAGTATTTCTTCTATTATTTAAGAATAAATATTAGCTGACATCCACGAAATTATGCTATGAGGATGTAAGTATTTTTTATACTTTTCATTTTAAATAGATATTAAAAAAAGTAAAATATAACACAAATATTAATCCCATTAAAGATTAACATTTTTTACAATTGGGGTATGAAAAATAACGTAGTAAGAACTCCAAATTTAAATAAAAATTAATACAAATAACTACGTATTTATACTATAAAATTTATAGTATAAATACGTATATTTAGAAAAATAGAGAAAGAAAATAAATACTCATAAAATTGTAAGAAGAGTGTTAATTGTCGATTTTTGGGAATCGATGAAAAGAGTACTTATCATAACATATTATTGGCCACCGATGGGAGGTGGGGGAGTACAACGTTGGTTAAAAACTACCAAGTACTTACGAGAATACGGTTGGGAACCTGTAATTTTTACTACGGAAAATGGAGAAGCATCTGTTGTAGATGAAGGAATGTTGAAGCAAATACCTAAAGGCATAGAAACGTTACGTGTTCCTATATGGGAACCTTTTGGTTTGTATAAAAAGATAACTGGTAAAAAACAGGAAGAAAAGTTGGTGCCTGGAACTGTAGCAGTAAAAGGAGCTTCTATTTTTCATAACCTATCTGTTTGGATTAGGGGGAATATATTTATACCCGATGCTCGTAAATTTTGGATAAAACCTGCTTCTAAATACCTTAATAGGTACTTAAAATACAATAAGATAGATGCTGTTGTTTCTACTGGACCACCTCATACTACCCATTTAATAGCATTAAATGTTGCCAAGAAAAATAATATCCCTTGGTTAAGTGATTTTCGTGATCCCTGGACCAATATCGATTTTTATCATAAACTACAACTTACTAATTGGGCAGACAAAAAACACAAACGTTTAGAGCAAGCCGTCTTAAAAAATGCCGACCAAGTTATCACAGTTAGCTGGAGCTGGGCTAAAGATTTTTATAAAATCTCAGATAGAATGCCAATGGTAATTACTAATGGTTATGATCCGGAAGATTTTACTAAAGCAGGAACTCTTGACTTGGATAAAAAATTTACAATAACTCATGCTGGGGCTTTAAATGATGATAGAAATCCTCATGCATTATGGGAAGCACTTTCTGATTTGTGTAAAGAAGATGAAATTTTTGCTAACGATTTAGAAATAAAATTTATAGGTCAAGTTACGCCAATAGCAATTGAAGAATTAATACAAGCTGGGTTAAATAACAATTTAAATAAGATTGATAATCTGCCTCACCAAAAGGTGGTGAATCAACTTATGAAATCTCAAGTACTATTATTGTTATTAAATGATACACCTAATATTGATGGAGTAGTGCCTGGTAAGTTATATGAATATATTGGTGCTAAACGTC
>JAJCYN010000207.1 GCA_029262915.1 Flavobacteriales bacterium | reverse complement strand
GGTTGATAGAAAACATGGTTGTACGAATACTGCTGGGTTGATTATTTAAATCTGCTTTCATCCAAAACTCTATTGTAAAGTTTGTTGATCCAGTCATAGAACTTGCTAAAGAATTGAACTCTATATAATCATTCAATCCATCAAAATTGAGACTATTGGTGCCATTTTGGGAAAAGGATGATGTTACTATTATTATATTAACAATAAATAAATAAATAATTTTCTTTCTCATAGTTATTCATTTTAAGATTAATTGTATTTCAAACAGGTTATTCCTAACAATTAAATTAAGCACAATGGAATTTTGCCCAATTGTTTAACAAAGCTAGGTTGGCTCTTTAAACAAAAAGAATAGGAATCAGTAAGTGGTAAGTTTGGACTAGCCCGTGGTCACTCAAAGATGGAAACTGGTGATTTTTTATATTTAAAACGGATTTTGTTCTAACATTTTTAATAAATCGGTTTTTCTTCTCCGGGATACTTCTATTCTATTTCCATCCTTTAAAAGGACATATCCTCCTTCGCTTTTGTTATATTCTTTAATATACTTTAAATTAATAACACAGGATAAATTAACTCTGTAAAACAATGTTTTGGGTAATAATCTTTCATATGTTTTTAAGGTCTTGGATATAACCTTTTTAGTTTTATCTTTAAAATAGAACGTGGTATAACTATTATCTGATTGACACCTTATGATATCTTTTAAACTGACAAATGAAATTTTATCGGACTCCCTTAAAATGAGCTGCCTATCTTCATCATTTTTGCTATAATTATTCAAAATGATATCCAGCTCTTCTTTGGTGATAAAATTATGTTTTAATACTTTTTTTGCCTTTTCCAATGCTTTATTCAAATGACCGACATTAATTGGTTTCAAAATATAATCTAAAGCATTAAATTCGAAGGCTTTTATTGCATATTGGTCATAAGCTGTTATAAAAATAACCTGAAAATTAATTATCGAAGTTTGCTCTAATAAATTAAACCCACTTCCATCAGGAAGATTAATATCTAGCAATACCACATCTGGACTTCTCTCTTTTAGTAGAGTTAATCCACTTATAACAGAATCTGCTTCCCCTATTATTGAAATATCACTAAAGTCATTCTTAATAATTTTTTTTAAACTATCTCGAATTGGTTCTTCATCATCAATTATAATAACTTTTAACATGTTCTAATCAAAATTTATATTGGAAATATAATTTCCACTTTTGTTCCTAATGGGTTGTCATTTTCATCTATTAAATCAATTATATTAAATGAAAATCGCTTCCCTGTACCTTTATAATACAAATCTAATCGTTCTTTGGTAATTTTCATCCCCATTGATTTTTTATCGAGTTTTTTTAATCTATTGAGTTTTTCCGATGCTAACCTGCCTATTCCATTATCTTCAATTGTACATATTATTTCTGTATCTCCCTTAATTGTAAAATTAATACTAAGTAAAAGGCTCTCTCCAACTTTCGGGACTAATCCGTGTAAAATGGCATTTTCTACAAAAGGTTGAATTACCATAGTTGGAACATAAAAAATATCTTGTTCTAAATGTTCGTCTATTGTGATATTAAAAGAAAATTTATTCGAAAATCTAACCGACTCTAAATCAATATATAACGAAATCATTTCAATTTCCATATCCAATTCTATGTCAGGGTTTTTTGACGATTCTAAAACTATTCTTATTAATCTACCAAAACTTTCAACATAATCATATGCTACTCTTTTATCTAATGAGATAATAGCATTTTGTATAGCCCCCAACGTATTAAAAATAAAATGAGGATTCATTTGAGCTCTTAAAGCTGTTAATTCCTCTTCGATTATTATTTTTTCAGATACTAAAATTTTTCTGTTCATCTCATTTTTAAAGTTATACTGCCTTATTTGATATTTAAATATTAAATAAATTATTAATATCCCTAAAACTATTGTTAATGTTATAAACCACCAGGTTAACCATATCGGAGGATTAATTGTAAAATGAAGAATAGCTGGTTTACCCCAATACCCATCCTCATTTTTGGATTTTACTTCAAATGTATAATCTTGAGACCGTAAACTCGGATACCTAACATTTCTTGCTACTGTTGATACCCAGGTAGTATCAATACCTAACATTCGATATTGGTATTCGATTTCTCCTAAACTTCTATAGTTTAATCCTTCATAGGTGATATTAATATTGTTCTCCTTATAACTAAACTGATATTTTTCTTCTAACTTTCGTCCTTTTTCATTGATACTAAATGCAGTAATATAGGTTGGTGGTAAAGTTGTATTCTCTCTAATTTTAGTTTTGTCAAAGTGAATTAATCCTTCTGGTGTAACGACATAAATTATATCTTTATAAGAACTTATACCATTAATTTCTTCTGATATCAATCCATGCTTTTGAGTTAAATTATAAATTTGCTGATTATTAGTGCCAGCATAATCTATTCTACTCAATCCTTTGTTCGTTCCCACCCATATGGTTTTTTGATTGTCTATGTGAATTTTTCTGACCAAATTTCTAACTAATCCATCCTTTTCATTAATCACATCAACTATGCTATCATTTTTAATAACCAATATTCCATAACTTTTGGTTCCTATTAAAAAGACATCCTTGTTTAATCGTTCCATACTGGTAATGGAGCTTGATAAGTATTTGTTATTCGCAAATGGATCGGTTATGTTTTTATTATAATATATTCTAATTCCATCATTAGTTCCTATCCATAGTTTATCTTTATTTTTAATTAAACTGGTACACCATATTTTTAGTTTTCTATTTGAGTAACGTGAGGAATATTTTTCAATTCCATTTATTAGAATTGAAACTCCATGAGTTCCTACTCTATATATGGTGTCTTCATCAACCAAAATCGATTTAGATACAATACTTCTTATCCCTCTCCAATATTTTATTTGACCATTTTGATAATAGGTAAAGTTGCTACTTTTTTCTTCACCAATTAAAAGTGAATTTTGGTTGTAATAGTATTTTATAGTAGTAGGTCTATTTTTTACTTTAGCAATAGATTTATATTGTAAATCATTTTTGTCTCTTAATACTCTTGAAATATCCCCATTCTCCTGAGATGTATATAACTGTCCTGTTTTAGTATCTATTTCTATTAATGATACTGGAATCCCTTTTCTCTTTTTATATTTTATCTCTTCAGAAGATAAATAATAAACTCCTTCTTTTAAACTTTGGAACCATACCCCATTCTCTTTATCTTTAAAAATTCTTGAAATCGATTTACCATACAAAAATCTATCAACTATTTCCAATTCATCATTTATTATTTTACACTTATATACGCCTTCATTTTCTATGCAAAACCATATAAAATCACCATCAATCACAGTAGAAAAAAAACGATTTTTCTCCAAAAAAGGAACGTTAAGTTTATTAATTTCTATGGTATCGTTTTTATCATAGTATATTAAAACATCTGACCCATAAATGATAATCACTCCACTTTTGTAATAATTTATTACCCAATTACTCACTCCTTTTTTATCTAAATATATAGCATCAAGAAAAGCCGTCATTTTCTTTTCTTTAAATTGAAATTCACTCCATAATTTATAGTTAAATTTTTTGTGTTTTCTCGTCTTTTTTTCAAATTCAAAAGAATTCTTTGTTCCATAAATAAAAGAATCTTCCATCTGAAATAATTTAATACCTAAACCAATACCTTTTGGTAACTTCATCATTTGATGTATTTCTCCTTTTACATCACACCGAAAAATTCCTTGACTCAAAAACCCTATCCAGATGTTTTCAGCATTATCTACATAGAATGACCACAGCCCTTTTTTTTCTGTTAATACTTTAATTAATTTATTATTATGTTCATATGGATAAATACTATCGTTTTTAAAATAGGAAAGTTGACAGTTGAAGGTCCCAAACCAAATTCTCCCTTTTCTATCTTCTGTAATTAAAAAAACAGTATTGTCTGTTAAGCCATCACTTACATCAAAATTTTCAAACTCATAGCCATTAAAACGACTCACTCCAGCATCGGTAGCAAACCACATATAGCCTTTTGAATCTTGAAAAGCTGAATATACTTCAGAGCTTGGTAAACCATCTTCTACCGTATAATGCTTGTAATTATACGATTGAGAATAGACTTGATTAATACCACTCAGCATTACAATAAATACTATTATTATTTTAATAAGGTTAGTAAACATTATTCATTTTTGGAAATGCTAACTTACGGATTTTAAACTTTTCAATGCGACTAACCCAACTATGACAAGTCTCGATTTCGTTACAGGGGTTTAGCTGTTTTCTATCGGTTTTCGGTTTAAAGTTTGGTCTAAGAAAAAAAGGAAATCGTACTAAAATGTTGTGAGATAGTATTAGCGGAGCTCCTGGTCGGGCAACAAAGAATAATCAACAGTCCTTTAATAAGGAACTATTAAAGGAGTTTGTTTTTACAACTAAATAATATCTAAGATACTCAAAGATATGTACAGCAACGTAGTTGGAACTACAATCAAAATAATTAATGCAATTAGATATAAGTTTCGTTCATTTAATTTCTTTCTCATAACTCACAATTATTTATTTAATAATACTTTTTTAACTAATTGCTTTCCATTTACACTTGTTTCTACTATATAAATTCCCGTTTTTATGTTTGGTAAAGGAATTTGAATCAGTTCTGAATACGGGGTGTATTTCTTAGCATAAATCGTTTTTCCCAATAAGTTGTATATGTTAACCATTAAAGGTTCATCTTCCTTTATTTTAATGTAAACAGTATTGTTAAATCCGTATATATTAATGTTGTCAACATCATTATTCAGCATTTCTTCTCCGGTAATAATTTCTTGAAAATGAATAAAAAAACGTTGAGCTGTATCAACAGCATTCATTGTAAAAGAGTAATTATTG
>JAJCYN010000206.1 GCA_029262915.1 Flavobacteriales bacterium | reverse complement strand
ACGAAATGAAAATCTAAAACTTTCGTATTTGTATTTATAGGTAATGCCTAAATCTATTCTATGTCTCAAGTCATAGTTATTGGTTTCGTAATCATTGTCTCGGTTAAACCTGTAATTCATACTAACATAAAGACCTTTTATTATTTTGTATTGAACTCCCAATTCGGTAAAAACTTTATCAATGTGAGAGACATTTTCGTCAAACCTTACTTCTTCACCTAAAGAAAACTCAAAATCGTTAATTTTTTTGTTTACCGTAATTCCAGTCCACAGTTTTGCGTCACTAACAACTTGGGTATTAGCAACAAAAGGAAGTAAAAATAATATGATGATTAACTTTTTATTCATTTCTATTACTTACGTATGTAGTAGATTCATTATAGCTAGCACTTGGATCATCCTCATAATAAAATATTATTATTCTGGCTGTATCTCTTAAAAAATCGATTTTTCCAATTTGAACTCGATGTATGTTAAGTCCTGTTCGTTCTTTTAAGTCCGTAATTAATGCGGTATGGTTTTCAGGTTTGATGTTTTCAATTTTTTCATATTCAACATTTTTTCGGGATTCATGTTTCAACAAGAAAACTTTTTCTAGTAAATAAGTAGCAACAATTATAGCTCCATTTACAAACATAAGTTCAGCTAAACTTACCTTTTTATCTGATAAGGAGTTGACAATAGCTATCGCTATAATCATAAATAAATAGGTCATTTCTTTAATGGGAAGCTGCTCTGTACGATACCTTAATATTCCAAATATTGCAAAGAGCCCAAATGCAAAACCAAGTTTTAATTTAACGCCATTAAGCAATATACAAACAAAAAAGATGAGAATATTAAACAGGAAATAAGTAAATAAATAATCTTTTCTTTTATGGATAGGATAGTAAATAGCTCTAATTAATATTGAAGCAACAGAAAAGTTGATTAAAAATCGGATAACCATTTCGAAAAAATCGTCATAGTCAATTAATTTTGAACCCAAAATAGGTATTCTAAGTAATAATTCTTCTAACATTTTTTAGTTTATTAATTTTTAAAATTCGTTCTTTAAAATTATTTTGTTTAATGTTCTTATTTAATAAAGCCATACCTACACAATACTTACTCATTCCGCTTTTTCTTATATGATGTTTTTTTATGGCTTTAATAAAATCAGAATTACCAGATGCCTTTTCTTGCTTTACTTCAGCAATAATGATATGTGGAATATTTTTTTCAGTATTATCAGAAAATGATTTAAATCTTAAATCCAAATCTATTGTTAATCGTTCATTTTATGAACTAACGTTAATCGAGTGAATTTATTCCATAAAATAGGAACCATTTTATCTCCTTTATAAAAAGAATTTTTTTCTATAAATTTTTTAGAATTAGAGGAAAGTTGGGTCTCAATATCGTTTGTTTTTTTTCGAAATTTTATAGTTCTAGATTTATTATTTTTGAATTTAACTTCTAAATAATTCAAATCAGACTCTATATATTTTCTAAAACGAACTTTAATTCTATTGGCTTTTCCGTTATGATGTTGGGTGTAGCTTTGTAATTCTTTCGTGTCGTAATAAAGTGTTTGATAGCTGTTTTTTCTTTTTTCTTTAATTTCTAAAATGGAGTAATCATCTTTAATTTCACTTAAAATAATAGAGAGTAAATCAACTTCAAAAACAAATTTAGTATCTGTTCTGTTCTGTAGTTTTACTCTATCCATTTCTTCTAAAGAGATAGGGGCTAATTGATTTAATATATCATTAAGTTGGTTCAATTATTTTTCTACTTCTATTGTTTTTACTGTAGCATCATCATTTCCCCCTAATTCAATAGCTCTAAAAATAGGAGCAAGACCTGAAGCTTCATTTCCATCGGCAGTATATGTAAATACACGATATGATCCTTCTCTTAGGTTAGAAAATTTAAAAGTGCCATCAAAATTGGTTTTGGTATCGTCATCAAAAATATCATCGTCTTCACCATAAATGATAAAAACATCATAATCTGGAACATCATAATCTCCTTGGATTCCACCAGTATTGTCGGTTAAATGTACTTTCCCAGAAATAGAAGACCTTCCCCCTTCTCCCTCTTCTTTTGAACAAGAAAATAGGGTTAATGCAATAATTGTTGAAAATAGAAAATACTTTTTCATACTTTTAATTTTTTTAAGTTTTAAAATTAGCAATATTAAATTAATATAACTTTACAGTTAAGCGATTATTATATGAATAAAAAATTACTAAATATTGAATTTTTAGAATATGATTCAACAAACGATATAGATAATGATTTATTGGATTTAATAAATCAAGCAGAGGATAATTTAGAAAATGCTTATGCTCCATATTCAAATTTTAAGGTAAGTGCATTATGTGAGATGGAAAATGGAGTATTTGTTTTAGGTACAAATCAAGAAAATGCAGCTTACCCTTCTGGTCTTTGTGCTGAAAGAGTGGCAGTTTTTGCTGCAAAATCAAAGTTTCCCAATCAAAAAATAAAAAATATTGTAATTACAACAGAACAATTTTCTGAAATACCTTGTTCTCCTTGTGGCTCTTGCAGACAGGTAATAGCAGAATATGAACAGCAGCAGCAATCACCTATTCAAATAATTTTAAAATCTGGAGAATCTACCATTTTGGTATTTAAAAGTATAGCGGATTTATTACCATTTTCTTTTGGTGGAGATATGTTAAAGAAAAAAGGTTAGCAAAAC
>JAJCYN010000205.1 GCA_029262915.1 Flavobacteriales bacterium | reverse complement strand
CCAATGTGGTGGGGAGCTCTTTGCTTAATTCCTTATGCCAATATTGTTTTTGTAATTTGGATTTGGAATCGTATTGTTAAACGGTTTGGAAAAAGTGAAGGCTTTACAGTAGGTGTAATTCTACTAGGATTTATTTTTATCCCTATCTTAGCGTTTAGCGATGCTCAATACAAAGGACAAGGTAATAATGAATCTGGTGGAGAAGCTTTAGATTCTATGATTACAGAAGGTGGAGAAACTTCTGCAGAGTAATAAAATTATACTTATATTTGAGTCCTGACAACACCATCAGGACTTTTTTAATTAAAAAATTATATGGAAAATCAACCTTTAGACTCATCAATGAACAACCAACAAAATCTACCCAATTCTGTAGGGGTTTTAGTACTAGGAATACTATCTATTGTATTTTGCTGGTGTTATGGAATTCCAGGTTTAGCACTTGGAATTATTGCCTTAATAATGGCAAAAAAAGCAAATACATTGTACATAAACTCACCCGAATCTTATTCTGAAAGTTCTTATAAAAATATGAGAGCTGGTAGAATATGTGCAATTGTTGGATTATGCTTATCTAGTGTTTATGCTATTTTTATAATTATATATGTAGCTATACTTGGTGCTGCAATTGGTGGTGGCCTTCTACAAGGACTAGGAGGTTTTTAATAATACTTCTCAAAATATAAAAAGTCTCTTGAATATTTCAAGGGACTTTTTTGTGATTTGATTTGTCATTCTGAATGATGTTTTTCAAGAAGTTTATTTCTTATGAAAAATGAAATGAAGAATCTAAATCATCAAAATCTTATGCAAATAGATTCTTCACTTCGTTTTGTATATACTTCGACTAGCTCAGACAAAATATTTTATTTCGTTGGTAATACTTTAGTAACAACTTCTCCGAATCCAACTCTTATATCATCTTTTTCAGCATAACCTCGCATAATAACTGTATCATTATCAGCAATAAATTTTCGTTCTGTACCATCTGCCATAGCCACCGACTTGGTTCCTTTCCAGCTAATTTCTAACATTGAACCATAAGCCGATTCATCATTCCCAGAAATAGTTCCTGAAGCCATCATATCTCCAGCTTTAATGTTACAACCATTAATGGTATGGTGTGCCAATTGCTGATTCATATTCCAATACATGTACTTGTAATTGGAATTAGAAACTATAGTTTCTTTCGTATTTTCTGGCTGAATGGCTACTTGCAAATTAATATCAATGTTTTTTTCTTCAGCACATTTTAAGTAATCAAATACTTTAGGATCTTGAACTGATCTTTTTGTTCTATAAGGCTCTAATGCATCTAAGGTCACTATCCAAGGAGAAATTGAAGATCCAAAGTTTTTGGCTAGGAAAGGTCCTAATGGCACATATTCCCATTTTTGAATATCTCTTGCACTCCAATCGTTAAACAAACACATTCCAAAAATATAATCATCAGCCTCATCTGTAGAAATAGATTCCCCCAAGGCTTTCCCTTCATAAGTGATAAAAGCCATTTCCAATTCAAAATCTAATAATTTACAAGGACCAAAAACAGGAGGTTCTTCATCTTTAGGTTTTTGTTGTCCTTTTGGACGGTTTATTGGAGTGCCTGAAACGACAATGGATGAAGCTCTACCATGGTAACCAACGGGAATGTATTTCCAATTAGGTAACAAGGCATTGTTAGGGTCTCTAAACATACAACCTACGTTATAGGCATGTTGTTCACTTGAGTAGAAATCGGTATAATCACCAACTTCTACCGGCATTAACATTTCTACTTCACTTGCGTTTATCAATGCCTCTTGCAATTCCTTATTATTTTTTACTAATTCATTATTGACATTAAAAATAGCTGAAATTTCATTTCTAACATCTCTTGTAACTTGTTTTCCTAACAACATAAAATCATTTAATCTACAAGAGGCAAACACTTCTTTTTCAATGCTAAAATGACCTAATCGTGCAACAGTATAAAGGTTAACAACTGTATCACCTATTCTAGTAGCTACAAAAACTTCATCTTTTACTTTCGCTATCCCAAATGGTATATTTTGAATTGAAAAATCTGAATTTTCGGAAATCTCAATCCATGTTTTTATATTCTTATCGTTTGCTTTTATCATTTTCTTTTTGTTTTCGTCATTGCGAGCGTATCATATAGGAGCAAAGCAATCTTATAATAAAAGTGAGATTGTTTCGTGCCTCGCAATGACGTTGTTAACTAAATAAAGGATATTTATTCATCATTTCATTCACTTCAGCTCTTACTTCATCAATAATAGTTTCATTATCTCTATTGGTAATTACCTTATCTATTAATTCTACAATTCTCACAATTTCATCTTCTTTAACTCCTCTTGTAGTAACTGCAGCAGTACCAACTCTTATTCCTGAAGTAACAAAAGGTGATTTATCATCAAAAGGAACCATGTTTTTGTTCACTGTGATATCTGCTGTTACTAAAAGATTCTCTGCATCCTTACCTGTAATATCTTTAGATCGCAAATCAATCAGCATAGAGTGATTATCTGTTCCTCCAGAAATTACACCATAATCTCTTTTAGTTAATTCTTCTGCCATTACCTTAGCGTTTTTCATTACTTGTACACAGTACTCCATGTACTCATCTGACATTGCTTCTTTAAAAGCAACCGCTTTAGCAGCTATCACATGTTCTAACGGTCCACCTTGTGTTCCTGGAAAAACAGCACCATCTAGTACTTGAGACATCATTTTGATTTTCCCTTTCATGGTTTTATGCCCCATCGGGTTTTCAAAATCTTTCCCCAACATTATCATCCCACCTCTTGGCCCTCGCAACGTTTTATGTGTTGTTGTTGTTACAATGTGACAATGAGGGAGAGGATCTGTTAATAATCCTCTTGCTATTAATCCTGCTGGGTGAGAAATATCTGCCATTAATAATGCTCCGACTTGATCCGCAACTTTACGCATCCTTTCATAATTCCAATCACGCGAATAAGCAGAAGCTCCAGCTATAATTAATTGTGGTTTTTCTTCTAACGCTACTCGTTCTATCATATCATAATCTACTGTTCCCGTTTCTTTAGCAACACCATAAAAAGAAGTTTTATATAATTTACCTGAAAAATTTACTGGCGAACCGTGTGTTAAATGTCCTCCGTGAGATAAATCAAATCCTAAAATTTTATCTCCAGCTTCTAAAACGCCTAACATAACAGCAGCATTAGCTTGTGCTCCAGAATGAGGCTGAACATTTACCCATTCTGCATTAAATAATTGTTTGGCTCTATCTCTAGCTATATCTTCAATTTTATCAACTACTTCACATCCACCATAATATCTTTTATGAGGTAACCCTTCAGCGTATTTGTTAGTCAGTACACTTCCCATTGCTTTCATCACCGCATCACTTACATAGTTTTCTGAAGCAATTAATTCTACGCCTTCTTTCTGTCTAGTAGTTTCTTCTACTATTAAATCAAATATTTCTTTATCAGAATTCATAATCTATAAATTTTAGAGAATAACAAATATAACATATTACTTTCTTTAAGAAATAAGAAATTAAAAAAATGGTACGCGAAAAGAAATCCCTATCAACAAATTTCTCTATATCACATACTTTATCGAATGAAGAATATATTAAGTTTAAGTAGATGAATTGTTGGCGTTAAGCCTCATTTTCGATACAAAAAAAGGCTGAATTTATTCAGCCTTTTCTGTTTTTGATATATCATATACTTTTTTTCCTCCATAGGCAGCTCCCGCTATTAACAAGAAACTAATCCCCCCGTCTATAGGTACACATGGAGGAGGCCAACAAGGTGGCCCACCACCACCACCACCTGGAGGTCCAGGAGGTCCAGCAGCAAAAGCATTATTTACTATGCTCATTGCTATTACAAATAGTGTTGTGAATATAAATCGCTTTAAACTTCTCATAATTACTTGAACGCTGGCAAATTTAACATATTTTTTCGTTTATACAACTAATACGTTCGAAAGTAATAAATGGTTGATTTAGTAATTTATTTTTTTTACAATAACATTTTGAGACGATGTAACAGTAATAATATTAATGCCATGTGGCAATCTATCATTACTAATAACAATTGAACTTTCATTTCCAGAAGAAATATTTTCAATTATTCTTTGTCCAATAGAATTATAAATAGATATTTCATAGTTCACATCATCATCTCCAAATTCAATTATTGTGTTTTCAGATGTTTTATAAATATTAACATCACTATTAACTACATTAGAAGACTCACTTATTAAATTTGATAAGCGAAGGGTAAATCTTTCAGGATCATCACCAACATTCATATCAAAT
>JAJCYN010000204.1 GCA_029262915.1 Flavobacteriales bacterium | reverse complement strand
CCCTTTTTCAATTCCTATTAAATATAATCTGAGGAATCTTAAAAAAAATGTAAATAATAATAAAGGAATTGTCATATACACCAATATTGATGAGAATGGTATTGATGAAAAATAGGTTAAGCAAAGTATAGGTATAAAAATTACTCCTAATAAATTATTAAATAAGGACACATTAAATATATATTCGGAGGACATACTTATATCGTCCACAATAAAAAATAAGATTTTAGAAAAGATATATTTTATAAGATAAATAGTTATTAGAAACCCTATGATTAAAAGAAATAACATCATACTGTTTAAACTAGGCATAGTGATTACACTTTTTAAGTGATAAAGAAACAATGATGTTGTTAATAGGTGTATTGTCGTGAATAAAATATTTGATCGATGAAAAAAAACTTTTTCTTCCCGAGTTATTTCTTGAGCAACTCCATAATTAAACAATGCCCTTATTGATTGTTTAAAACGGTTATTACTAAAAGCTTTAACAAACCCTAATAAAAGTACGGCTACAATCAATATAATAATTTGCCAATTTGCAATATCAATAGTAAGAGGTGTGGGGTCGAATAATTTTTCTAATGAGGTTTCTTTTTTTGGTTTGATCTCTATATTTCGAAATGGAATTTCCTCCTCATTTTTTATCCCATAAAAAGTATCTGTTTGTTCTACATTATCTGGTTTAATTTTGGAAAATAATTTCTTTTTTAGCTTTGGAAGTTCAATTGCCTCATCAACTTCTTCAATTAATTCTAAATCGGTCGATATATCTTGTTCTTCTGTAACAAAAGAGTTTTGTGAGGTAGAATCTGCTACTTGATATGTTTTAATAAAGGTCACCACTGCAAAAGTACGTTATTAAGCATAAAAAAAGCCTTCCATTACATGGAAGGCTCTCTATAATTTTTTTATTACTTTCTAATTCGAAATTTTATCTGTTTTTTTCGTAGAGTAGTTTAATTTTAACGCATTGGCTTTTCTAAGCTTTTGTTTAACGTCTGTAACTATTCCCATTTTGGTTTTCTCATCTACTTTTAACGACCAAGTAATTTTATTTCTTTCCACTTGGTCTCTTGCATCCTTTTCCATTTCCACAAACAATGCGATGTCTTCTAAGGTTTTAAAAGCATCATTTAACTGTATTCTTGGAGCAGTTCCAAAAGCGGCTTGTAGTTTTTTTATAGGTTTTCCAATGTAGATGTAAGCTACTAAGGATTTCTGTTCCAATTTTGCAACTTCAGTAGCTTTAGGTGTTTTATTCTCTACTTTTAAAGAAGTTTCTCTCATTACAGTGGTAACCATAAAAAAGAATAATAGCATAAAAACGATATCTGGTAAAGCTGCAGTATTAACGGCAGGTTGACCTTTTTTCCCTTTTTTTCTAAATTTTGACATTATTCAGACCCTCCTACTTTTTTAGGTTCAGCTTCTGAAATACGTTGTGGATAAAACTTCTTAACCGCTTTCATTTTTTCTTTAATAGCATCTGATGACCCTGATTTTTGAACTAATTCAGTATAGGGTTTACCAAACTTTTGCTGAGCAAACTCATTTCTTAATTCATTGTATGCACCAACCAATTCATTTTGAACTTTAATGTACATTTCATAAGAAGTTCCATTATCATTCTGTAATGAAATAATTTGCTTAGAGACAGGGACAACTCCTAATCTTGGTATTTCAGTCATTTTAAACTCTGGCATATTCGGATTAGTTGGATCGGACTTAATAAATTCTTTGGCTTTTGCTCTTAGTTCAGTTACTTGAATGTATTCTCCTTCTACTAACAGTTGATCATTAGCATTTACCAATATTTCAAATATATTTCTTTGCTTAATTGGCGGGGGAGGTTCTGTAATATCAAGAACTGGAGGTAACTTCCTAATTAACCCTGTATCTGTATCCATAGTAGTAGTTACTAAGAAAAAGATCAATAGCAAGAAAGCAATATCTGCCATTGATCCGGCATTTATTTCAGATATTTCCCTTTTAGCCATATAGCCTTAATTATTTAAATATTTTAGATACTTCAGCAAAAATAATAGACCCTATTGCTCCTGCTGCCAGAATGTAAAAGGCTATTAATCCTGCTTCAGATTTTTGTGATGTTGCCGCATCAGCTAGTAAATCTCCATCCAAGTTCATATGAACTTCATTTCCAGACATGAAATAACCAATAACACAAATAAGAACGAGAGCTGCTATCCCAATAAAAGCATTTTTTGCTCCCTTAGGATTTTGAACCATTGTTATAATTGGAAAAACTATTGCAGTAATTGCTGCAATTGCTAACAATATATAACACCAAGTAATTAATAACCCTTCACTCACTACATCAAACATAAATAATATGCTCAATATAGCAGATAGCCCTAATAATGCTATTAATATGATACTGAATAATTTATTATTATTACCCATAGTTCTTATTTATTTGTTAATTCATTTTTCACCAACATATCAATTAATGAAATGGAAGCATTTTCCATATCGTTAACAATGCTATCTACTTTTGCAACTATATAATTATAAAAAATCTGTAGAATAATCGCTACTATCAATCCAAATACTGTTGTTAATAATGCTACCTTAATACCAGTTGCAACAACGGCAGGAGAAATATCTCCAGCTTCAGCAATTGCATCAAAGGCACCAATCATTCCAATTACAGTTCCCATAAACCCAAGCATTGGTGCCAATGCAATAAATAACGAAATCCAAGAAATTCCTTTTTCTAATAACCCCATTTGAACTCCACCATAAGAAACGACTGATTTTTCAACCATATCAATTCCTTCGTGGCTTCTATCTAAACCTTGATAAAAAATACTTGCAACAGGTCCTTTAGTATCTCTACAAACTTCTTTAGCAGCTTCAACTCCACCACTATTTAAGGCTCCTTCAATGTTACTTAACAACTTATCTGTATTAGTAGTTGCCATATTTAAGTAAATAATTCTTTCAATAACAATTGCAAGACCTAATATAAGACAGACTAAAACAATTCCCATAAACCCAGGACCACCTTCAATAAATTTTTGTTTAATCACTTGAGTAAAAGATTTGTCTTCTGCAGGTGTATCAGCAACATCTTCTGCTGGTTCTTCTACTGGTGTTTCAGCAGCTTCTTCAGCTTCAGTGGCTTCTTCTGCAGCAGCATCTTCAGCTTCTGTTGTTTCTTCTGTTGTTTCTTCGCTATCTTGTGCGTAAATTGGGTTAAAAGCTCCAAAGCTTAATAATCCAACAACTGTTAATAATGCAAATAATTTTTTCATAGTTTGAATTGTTTGTAATCTAACTGATTTTATTTTTACTTATTGTTTTTTTAATTTTCTATTTCAGTAGAGGTATTTAATTCTAAATTATCAGTACTAATTCCTCAATTTTAGTAAACATTTGTTGTAAACAGGTCGCTAAGTTATAAAAAAAATAATTTAAAGTTTAATTTTTTTTATAAAGGTTCTGTTAACGGTATATAACCAACAAATAAAGGTTAAATACTAAATGCTTTTTTCACTTTAGCAACATAATTTAATTCTTCCCAAGGGAATAATTTCACATTAACTTTTTTAATTTTTCCAGAACCATCGGTAAATTGTTTGGTAACTGTTTCTGTTTTTCTTCCCATATGCCCGTAAGCGGCAGTTTCAGAATAAATTGGTGTTCTCAATTTAAATCGTGTTTCTATAGCGTAAGGTCTCATATCAAAAATCTTTTCCACTTTTTTTGCAATTTGACCATCTGTTAGTTTTACTTTAGAAGTACCATAAGTATCAATAAAAATACCCATTGGTTTTGCTACACCAATAGCATAAGCTACTTGAACCAATACTTCATCACAAACGCCAGCTGCAACAATATTTTTTGCAATATGGCGTGTGGCATAAGCTGCGGAACGGTCAACCTTACTTGGATCTTTTCCAGAAAAAGCACCACCACCGTGAGCTCCCTTT
>JAJCYN010000203.1 GCA_029262915.1 Flavobacteriales bacterium | reverse complement strand
TGTTTCATCCCTGTGTTCTCTTCGCGCATTAAGTTGGACAAGCGATTACACAACACAAATGGAGCAACGGCATTTACCAGTTGAACTTCAATCATTTCTGGTGTTTCAATTTCCCCTAGCTTTAAACGCCAACTATTCGTTTTTCTTAGATCAACTTGTTGTAGATCAGCATCTAATTTACCGGTAGGGAATACTTCTTTTGTTTGTAAAGAGTTATCAAAACTATAAGGGATTTGAGATAATTTGGCCGAAGCTCTTAGGCCAATTCCAGGTTCAGGACTTTGCCAAGTTACTGGTAAACGACTGTTTTCTTTGTTGTCCGTGCCAATTGATAAGTTCTTTATCTCTTGAATACAATTGCTATGATCTGATAATAAATCTTGCACTGGCTGAGCTAAGGAAGTAATCGATTTTTCTTCGTTTTCTATAAGGTGTTGATAAAACCCTGCTGGTCTTCTTACCGTTTGAGCTGCATTATTAATGAGTACATCTAGCCGATCATATTGTTGTTCAATAAAATTGCAAAATATTTCAACACTAGGAATGTGTCTTAAATCTAATCCGTGTATTTTTAGTCGATGACTCCAATCTTTAAAATCTTTCTCTTTAGCAAAACGCAAAGCAGAATCAACAGGAAATCTTGTTGTGGCAACAACTGTTGCTCCTGATCTCAATAAGATTAGCGCAATGTGATATCCAATTTTTAAGCGTGAGCCAGTTACCACCGCTACTTGTCCTGTTAAGTCGGCCGTTTGAAAACGTTTTACATAATTTAAATCTCCACAATCTGTACACATGGTATCGTAAAAATGATGGAGTTTGGTGTACACTTTTTTACAGACATAACAGTTCCTCGGAGATTCTAATTCAGCCTGAATATCATTTTCTCCTTTTGGAAGATTAGGTAATAATTTGGGTGCTTCAAAAACTAAGGCCTCTCGAGCACTTCTAATTCCTGTTTCCTTTCTTGCGTGTTTATCACGCTCTATCATTTTTCGTTTGGCCGCTTTTTTAGCATCTTTTTTTCGTTTGTTAAATTCTTCTTTGTTCGGACGAGATAATAAACCAGCAGCTTTCATTAAAGCTATGCGTTTCTCCTCTGGCAATTCAAAAACTTGATTGGTATCTAAAGCAAGTGCTTCTAAAACAGCAATACAATGTTCTATTTCCTTGCTACTTATTTTATTTAGCTTTTGATTCATTGATAAATTGTAAATAATTGCTCCCTAAGCTAAGTCGGAGGGTGTAATTATTTGTTTTTATAATGTGTTTCGTTTTGACATTTTGCTAAATTATGGAGAAGATTTGTTGTTCCGTTTATTAATGCTTCTTTTTTCTTCCTGCTCCAACCTTGAATTTGTTTTTCTCTATAAAATGCTTCATCTATTCTATCAAACTCATCATAATAAATTAATTTAACGGGTAAATGTTTCTTTGTGAAGTTAGAACCATCCCCACTTTGATGTTGAGCTAATCTTGTATCAAGATCTTTTGTGCTGCCCGTATAATATTGGCCATTAGAACATTCTAAAATATATAAGTAGCCTTGAATCATAGTTTGTGGTTTCTAGACATTTGCTCCCTGAGCGGAGTCGAAGGGTCAAATGTACCCAAGATAATATCGAAAATACACCTTTCGGCTCCGCTCAAGGATCATTTCTTTATATAGTGTCCAAATACAACTGTTCTACTTTCTCTCTAGCCCAAGGAGTCGTTCTTAAAAACTTAAGGCTCGATTTTTTAGTAGGATTATTTTGAAAACACCGAATGTTAATTTCCTGGCCTAATTCGTCCCAACCATATTCTTCCACTAAGAAGTCTAGTATTTCGGCTAGTTTAATTCCGTGCAATGGATTGTTCGGTTGTTCTTGGCTCATAAGGTTTTAAAATTAAACAACTTAGTATCCACGAGGTGAGAAGGAGATACATTTTTCAAAGCATTAAACATAATAGCGGATCGGTCTGGGTATTCAGTTTTCCATTCTTTGAGCATCTTCTTAACCAATTGTCGCTGTAGTTTTGGTTGTGAACCACAAAGATTACAGGGAATAATCGGAAATTGCTTGAAGTCAGAAAAAACCATAATCTCTTCCTCTTTGCAAAACGCTAAAGGTCTAATAATAATATGTTCTCCGTCATCTGTTTTGTATTTGGGCGGCATGGTCTCTAGCTTTCCTGAAAAGAACATGTTTAATAGAAAAGTTTCAATGATGTCATCTCTATGGTGCCCTAAAGCTAATTTGTTGGCACAAATTTCCTTAGCCGTAGCATACAATTTACCTCTTCTCATTCTTGAACACAAACTGCAAGTAGTTTTTCCTTCAGGGGTTTTTTCTTTAACAACACTGTAGGTGTCTTGTTCAACAATTAAATAAGGGATATCGTTTTTTTTGCAGTAGTTAGGAATAACTTCTTCTGGAAAGCCAGGTTGTTTTTGGTCCATATTGACCGCGATAATTTCAAAATCAATATCAGATTCTTTTTGATAGTGAAGCAAAATATCTAACAATGTGTAACTGTCTTTTCCACCAGAAAGACAAACCATAATTTTATCACCATTTTCTAGCATATTGTACTCTTCAATGGCATTCCATGCATCTCTTCGAAGACGTTTTGTTATTATCTTGGGATTAAGAGTTGTTTCCATTAGTTATAATCAGTTGTGGCTAAGGTTTTTCCTTCAGTTGAAAATTCCTTCCAAACTCCAATAAATTTACCCTTTTCAAATTTACCCAAAGTTAAAATTTGACCAGTTGGGTAATAATAAATGCACTTTCCATCAGGTATTCCGTTTTTCATTTCAACAGACCTCAATAAACTGCCATCAGCTCTATAAAAAAGAATAGTACCATCTCCATTTTTAAAACTGCCTTTTTTAAGTTTTTTTCCTGAAAGATTATATTGTGCTTTAATATTTCTTAATCTTCCCTCCTCATCCATTTCAACTAAAGCCATTAAACTATTTTGAACACCTTTAACTTTAGGTTTAGAGGAAAGAGAATTATAGAAATGTTCTACTACTTCTACAATTTTATTTTTATTGAAGATATATCTTATCCAGATTTTCGCAGATGGATGATAAACAATATAGTATCCTTGTAGTTTTCCTGAATATTGACTGAAACCATAAATTACAGTTGTTTCGGTATAACAGTTTCTCCCAATAATTT
The DNA here is from genome assembly GCA_029262915.1 of Flavobacteriales bacterium. Taxonomy (GTDB): domain Bacteria; phylum Bacteroidota; class Bacteroidia; order Flavobacteriales_E; family Vicingaceae. The sequence continues at coordinate 5,626 of JAJCYN010000203.1, read as the reverse complement.
TTTCTTTTTGTTTGCAAGGAGATTTTTCAGGTAGAATAGGACTAATAGAACTTATTAGAACAGTACCATCACATTTAATCTTACAAGATGGAATACCAAAATAATAATTTGAGGAAGAAGTGTCCGTATCAAAGTAAATTATCAATGAATCAGTTTTTGGTTTATATTCATTAACTATATACGACTGACTTAATGTAATTAATGGTAAAAATAATGTTAGTATTGGGATTAGTTTTTTCATTTTTAAATTATATTCTACTTTGATAAGTGAATAATTCATAATACCTACCTTCAGAAGCAATTAGCTCATCATGTTGTCCACGTTCAGCTATTCTTCCTTCCTCTATCACTAATATTTGATCGGCCTTTCTAATTGTACTTAATCTGTGTGCAATTACAATGGTCGTTCTACCCTTCATTAATTCGGCTAAACTTTTTTGAATTAATGCCTCACTTTCATTGTCTAAATTAGAAGTCGCTTCATCCAAAATTAAAATCTTAGGATTAGCCAAGACCGCTCGAGCAATTGCAATTCGTTGACGCTGTCCACCAGATAATTTAACACCTCTTTCCCCGATTAAAGTGTCCAATCCATCTTCAAATTTGTCAGTAAATTCATAAACATAGGCAGCTTGTACAGCTTCGTTTAATTGTTCTTCTGTTGCGTTTGGTCTTGGGAATAAAATGTTTTCTCTTATCGTTCCTTCAAACAAGAAATCATCTTGTAAAACAACTCCCAATTGACTACGGTAAGAGGATAGACTCACTTTAGAAATATCTTGTCCATCTATCGTTATTAAGCCAGATTCTGGAGTTATAAAAGTAGAAACTAGCCCTGCAACGGTTGATTTACCTGAACCCGAAGAGCCGACTAAAGCTGTAACACTTCCTTTCGGAGCATCGAAACTAATGTTGTGTACGACCTCTTTTCCTTCTTCATAAGAAAACGAAACATCATCAAATTTAATATCTCCGTTAATGGTTGATAGTTCCACAGTTCTAACCAAGGGATCATCTTCTGGGTGCATATTCATAATTTCTTCGGTTCTGTCTAAACCTGCAAAAGCTTCTGTTAGTTGACTTCCTATATTGCTTATTTGAACAATGGGAGCAATCATAAATCCTAGTAATAAGGTAAACGCTAAGAAATCTCCTGTGGTTAATGTGCCATCAATAATCATCATACCACCAATTCCCATAATACCGACAGATGCCATTCCCAATAAGAAAGCCGAGGAACTTGTCATTAATGCTGTAGCGGTTAAACTCTTTTTAACATTAAGAAAAAGGCGTTCTACTCCCTTTTCAAAAATGATGTTTTCTTGTGCTTCAGCATTAAAACCTTTAATTACCCTAACTCCTCCCAGTGATTCTGTTAATCTTCCGGTTACTTCCGCATTAATAACTCCTCTTTTTCTGAAGATAGGTCGAATGTAACCGAAAGCTTTTAATGCGATAACTGCAAATATAGCAACGGGAGCTAAAACAAATAAGGTCATTTTGGGGCTTATATTTATCAATAGAAATAGTGAAATGATTGCCGTAATGGTCCCACCAAACAATTGTACAAGACCCGTTCCTATCAGATTCCTAACCCCTTCAACATCTGTCATTATCCGTGAGACCAACCCACCAGATTTGTTATTGTCGAAATAAGAGATGGGTAAGGACAATATTTGTTTTTGGACTTTTGCTCTTAATTTGGAAATGAGTAGTTGGGCTTCTACACTTAACAAACGCGTTAGGGCAAAAGAGGTTAATGCAGAAATAAGAATGGCTCCACTTACCATTAAAATTAGGCTAATAAGGCCATCCATATCTTTATTAGGAATAATTTCATCCAACAGTTCTTTGCTTTTTAACGGAAGAACAAGACTTGCTAACCTGCTTATTACAATCAGAACTAATCCGATTAATACAATTCCTTTTCGTGGCCAGATAAACTCCTTAAAAGCTTGCATTATAGTGACTTTCCCTTTACTCATATTTTTCAAAATTAATTTTCCCATTCCATTCGTTATAAAATTGCTTTAAATACAATTCCATAAATTGATGACGTTGTTCTGCCATTTTTTTTCCTGTTTCAGTATTTATTCTATTCTTTAATAATAGCAATTTTTCATAAAAATGGTTTATTGTTGGTGCTGTACTTACTTTGTATTCCTCTTTGGTCATGTTTAACTCTGGTTCAATTGCTGGGTCATAGAGTGCCCTATTTTTGAAGCCTCCATAATTGAATGCTCTAGCAATCCCTACAGCGCCAATTGCATCCAGTCTATCAGCATCTTGTACAACATCCAATTCAAGCGATTTAAATTTTTGTAGTTGATTTCCACCTTTAAATGAAATGTTTTCAATAATAGCGATAACATGTTCTATCTTATTGGCATCTACCTGTTGCGATTCTAAAAATGCAGTTGCCATTTTCGGGCCAACAGACTCGTCTCCATTGTTAAATTTTGAATCCGCAATGTCATGCAACAATGCACCTAACTCAACAATTTCCATATTCACATCTTCCGATTGAGCGATCAGTTTGGAGTTTCTCCAAACACGCTCTATGTGAAACCAATCGTGTCCACCTTCAGCATTTTGAAGCGTTTCTTTTACAAATTGAATGGTATTTTGTATGATTACCGAGTTCATTCTGCAAAGGAAAGCAGTTTTTCTGTTCTATTTGTAATAGCTTTGAAAAAAATAATTTAGTTGGTAATTCTTAAAACACATATTGTTCCTGAGGGAATTGAGGAAATTAGATTGTACGATTACGCGCAGCAAATTTTTACTACCATCCCATCTCGAAAAGGAGTTAAAAAAGCGATTGCCAGAGAAGAAATAATTGTTGATGGAGAAAAAACCACAACAGGTTTATGGATAAAAGCAGGGCAAAAAATTGAACTGTTGGAATCAAAAATAAACCCTCCAAAAGAATATAATATGGAGATAGAAGTGGTTTATGAAGATGACTATTTTGCAGTAATCAATAAACCAGCTGGGATCCCTGTGAGTGGAAATCAATATAGAACCATTCAAAATGCGCTACTTGGAACTATAAAAACTTCTCAGGAAGAAGATGCTCTGCGATGGCCAAAGCCTGTACACCGCTTGGATAGTCCAACTAGTGGGTTGTTAATTATTGCTAAGACAGCGAGGGCTTTGGTTAAGCTTGGACAACAATTTGAGGGTAAGCAAATTCAGAAAAAATATTGTGCCATTGTAATTGGAAAAACACATGAGAGCGGAGCAATTGATTTTGAAATTGAAGGGTTGAAATCAAAAACTAATTATAAACTAATTCGCTTTGTTCCTTCATTAAGAAATGAGTTTTTAAGCTTGGTAGAATTATTTCCTAAAACAGGTAGAACGCACCAAATAAGAATACACTTATCTCAATTGGGCTATCCTATTTTAGGGGATAAGATCTATGGTGATGCTGGAGAAATTTTAAAAGGGAAAGGGTTGTTTCTTTCGGCCATTGGATTACAGTTTAGGCATCCAATTACTCAAAAACCTTTCAACAGAGAAATAGAAGAACCAAAAAAGTTTAGTGCTCTGTTAGAAAGAGAAAACAGAAGATGGGAGAAATATCAGTAAAGCGAGAAGCAATAATCATTTATTGTTTTACAAATTTTTTAATTATTGTCTTTTCCTCACCTATAAGTTCGATAAAATAAAGACCAGAAGGTAGATTAGCGACATTTATTATATTTAAGACTGGAGTAATTGTTTTTAAGGTTTTACCAGTAATGTCAATAATATTTATTTTACTGACTTCTAATTGTTCACTAACAACAGTTAATTGATTCAAGGTTGGATTCGGATAGATATCTATTTCTGAAGCTAAATCCATTTCGTAGTTTATTCCTGTTAAAATTGGAGGAGTAATAACATTAATAGTGAATCCAGCCTGTTTAAATACAACACCGTTTACTCCAATAGAATCACAATAAACATCATTACATCCAGCAGTACTATCACTAATAAATAAGCAAAGATAAAAAGGGCCTGAGGTTGCATAAACATGAGTTGGGTATGCCTGAGTCGAAGTATTTCCATCACCAAAATCCCAGAAATAGGTTAAATTAGTTCCTATAGAACTATTAACAACAGTAACATTTCCAGTTGCAGTATCGGGATACATAACAAATCCTGCTACACATTGAGGGGGGCTTAGGACTCCAGTAACGATTATTGTATCTATGTAATAATCTATACAAGAACCTCCAATCGTAGAATCATTAACAGTCAACACTACAATATAAACTCCATTAGCGGTAAAAGTGTGGTTAGGATTTACTGTCGTAGATGTATTTCCATCTCCAAAAGCCCAATGTGATTGATTATAATTGCCAATAGACGTGTTGGTAAATGTGTAGTTACCATTCCCATTATCTATATAAGTGTAGTTTGAGAACACATTACAAGAAGCATTACTACACAAGTTCCCACAATTAGTGCTAAAAGAAGCACTTGTATCAATATTTATCCAATTTATCCAATTATTAGCCGACCATGCTGTATCATCCACTTCAATACACATTAAGCTAGGATTAAAAGTTGCATTAAAAGAATTAAGGTTAATATTATTCCCATTTTTTATATTCATACAAGCTAACAAAGGACTAAAAGCACATTCGAAAGAAATTAAAGCAGGATTATTAGAAACATCTATGCTTGTTATAAATTGTCCACCACAAACTAGTGTAGTTAAAGCAAGATTATTGGAGAGATCTATTGAGGTTATATGAGTTAAAGAGCAAGTTAATAGCGTTAAATTTGAATTTTGTGTAACATCTATAGTAGTTAGATTGAAATTTTCGTCACATATTAAATTAGTTAAAGCAGCATTTTGGTTTAAATTTAAATTGACCAAATCATTACTACGACAAGATAAGTCAGATAAATTAGTAAAATCTTGAATACCTGTTAAATCGGTTATCTGATTAGAAAATCCATTACCATTAATAAATAGACTCGTAATTGTATCAATATTCGCAGTAAGCACAATTCCATCAGGAACACCCGAATCGAAACCCTGAGAAATTAAGTGGTTTTCAAAATTAGTATCAGGGATTAATGTTATTTGAGCTGCTAGACTATTTATCAGTAAACATATTGTTAAACTAAGATAGATTTTTTTCATAATGATTATTTTATATTTGTTCAAAGCTCTTTTCCTTAGAGATTATAGGTTAAGTTTATTAAAAGCCAAAAAATAGTATTTACCCAAATAGATAAACACTTCAGCACGTACAAAAAATAAATGTATAAATAAAAATCCAAAAAGTGTTAAATTTCTATTTAACGGTCACTTTGTCTATTTAACGGTAGCTTTTCGATTTTCTAGTATTTAATAGAGCATTATTTTTCTAAAATACTTTTTACTCGTCCGACAATTCCATTTTCTAACATTACTTTAATACCATGAGAATGAGTAGGTGAGTTGGTTAAAATTTTTTTAACGACTCCTTCTGTTAATTCTCCAGTTCGTTGATGGTGTTTTTGAACTACTTCAACCTCAATCCCTAGTTGAATGTTTTTTCTGTTGTTTCCTTCAGACATAACTATGTTTTCTTAACATATTGGGTTAATATAACAATGTGCTGGCCTTCTACTTTTCCTTCTA
>JAJCYN010000202.1 GCA_029262915.1 Flavobacteriales bacterium | reverse complement strand
TTTTTTATTTTGTTTTTATCTTTTTTATTTCAAAAGCCAAATTAAAAATTTGGCGGAACTTAGTAAATATGTACAAGCCTCTCGGAAAGCCAATAAGAGCTATGTTTTATACACGTTGTTACCCAACGTTTCTTATACAGTTTCTAATATGTACTCAATTTCTTTTTTCAGATACGGAACTTCAACTTTGTAATAGTTGTCATTTTCGGGATACATCACAATCAAATACATATTATCGACCGTCAATCCATAATTTTTTTCGAGAATATACTTGTATAAACTTTGTTGTAAACAATATCTATTGTAGCTCGTGTCATCAATGTGGCTTAAACCACCTACACCTTGTTGCCATTGATTCTGTTCAATTGGTTGTCCACTAAAAGTATTTACAACTTTCTTACTTCGTTTCCAATCGTAAATATCGTGATTAACTCCGTTTGTGACAATTAAGTCAATAGTTCCTGCAATGTTCAAACTATCATCATAAACTCTCCATTCGGAACGATAAGGTTCTAAATCATTGTGGTCGTTTATGAAACTCTGAAATTGGTCAAATTCTTCTGTTTCTTCGTAGTCAATACCTAAATAGTAGTTTTCAATTTGTTCGTGAAGAAACGTTCCTTTATCTCTTGCTTTTTTTCCCTTATCTGCCCACATTTTGGCAACTTCATTTGCTGTCATTCCTAAAGATGAAGCTTTTCGATTTGACCAATAAATGGAATCAAATTCTGGAAAAAATCGACCAATTATTGTGCTCGCTGAAGGTGCTGGAACTGCATCTATTGTGTAGATGTGCTTTTCGGAATAGAATTTTATTCGCTTATCTTTAATGTGTTTGTTTTGGTTGTTAAAACTAATATTTTTTCCAGTATCTTCTTTACCAAAGGAAGTGGAAACTACCAGCTTTTCTTCTTCAGTTTCTTGATTATCAAAATCTCTTTTTAAAGTTTCTGTTCTTTCCTTAAGTTTTTTGAACTCGTGATTTAAGTATTGTTCTCTATATTTTGATTTTTCCCATTTTTGCGCTTGCACAACATCCCAAACAGTTTCTTTCGTGATTTTGTCAACTGAATTTAATTCGTCTGGTAATTTAAAGGATGGTTTTATTAAAGATATTATGTTAGCAATATATTTTAAACATTCTTTTTCTTGAGTATGTATTTGATACTCAGAAAATCTTATAACAATCCAACCTCTGTCCTTAAAATAGTTGTCTCGATTTATATCATCTCCAATACAATGTGTGGTTTGCCTTGTAATACCTGCATAAGGTTCGTCAATTTCGATGTCGATTCTAATGTTTTCATTGGAAGAGTCAATAATTGCAATATCAGGTTCAAATGGTCTTGTATTTTTACCTGTATTTAATCTTAAGTTTCCAGAAATTTTAAAATTTTCGGCAAAGAAATATTCAACAGCTTTTTGGAAAGAAGCCTCTTTAAAACCTCTTCTTTTTGTAGAACCTATTCTATGAGAGCGAACAACACAGTTTTTATTAGGGATTTTTATTATTGGAAAGTCCTTTTCACTTTCTACAAATTTCAAATCGTAATTAACGTATTTAATGTCTGTTACTTCTCTTGTTGTTTCTTTAATAGGAAATGGTAATTTTTCATTTTTTATAGGTTTTTCTGTTTGTTTTACTTTAGGCGGATTTGTTTTTGGTTTGTAAGCAATAGAAGACTCCTTAACAACAGTAGTTTCTTTTTTAGTTTTATATTCTAAAGGTTTTGGCTTATAATCGTTATGATTAGAAGGTTTATTTACAATTACTTTAGATTTTTGAACGACTGTCGGTTTTGAGATGTTTTCAATTTCTTCGCGATAAAATAACGAATTAATAATGTAGTCAAAAAGCAACCCTAAAATCCAACCCCAAAAAAGTCCATTAACTACTCCAATATAAATCCAAATCGTATCTTCTTTGGTTAGTCCATAAATAAGTCCAACAAGCCCAAATATCCACCAAGTTTTTTTTGAAATTTTAGATTTTTTGTTCATATGTTCAATGGTTGGTTTAAATGTTGGGTAACATGCGAATAAGTGTATTACACTTATCTACATTTGTAGTCGTTTGTAAATGAATAAAAAGTAACTATTACAGTAGTTCTAAATAAAAACGCTCCTTTAAGTCGGCTAAATTTTAATCTCATTATTTCTCAATAAAAGTTAAAGATCCAGAAGGACAAGCAGAAATTTGTTCTTTCAATTCTTGGGTTGTTGCATTTTCTATTAATACCCAAGGTTTTTCCTTCGGTCTATAAACTTTAGGTAATCTTTTTACACATTCAGCTAAATGTTGGCAAGCTTCTGGTTTCCAATTAATGGTAATGTCTTTGTTAGAATAGTGGATTATTTTGCTCATAGTTTCGTTGTGTTAAAAGTTTAAATATCGTCAAAATCTTCATATTCCTCATCATCTGGTTGGGCAATTTTATCTATAAATTTACCCAATCCTTTTTTCTTCTTCTTATCCTTTTTCTTTTTAGTGGAAGTCTTTTTGTTTGGTGTTTTTTTATTTTGAGTTTCGTTTTCTTCCTCTTCCCATTCAATTATAAAACCATCATCTTTTGGTTTTTCTTCTTT
>JAJCYN010000201.1 GCA_029262915.1 Flavobacteriales bacterium | reverse complement strand
TTTCCCTGCTCCACTTGCTCCCATTATTCCAACAAGATTTCCTTCTCTTTCAGAAACGTTTACGCTTCTTAATCCAATATTGCCATTCGGAAATTTATACTCAATATTCCTTGCTTCAAAAGAGATAGCAATATCATCTGGTCTTTCAATAAATCGACCAATTATTTCACTATAATAAAGTGGTTTACCAACAGGTAGCCTTAAGACACTCCCATTAGCAACTAAATATATTCTATTACTTGGTAAAATATTTCCATTAAGGTGAACTTGAATTTCACCAATAAATCGAATAAAATAAAGATTAACACTTTCTATTCGAAGAATAAAAACTGAACCTTGAAGATTTTTATAATTTATGGATAATTTATGGTTTTCTTTAGATGATGTTTTACCATCGATATGAAGCAGGTTTTTTTTATCCTGTAAATAGCACTGATTACTTACTACAAAATTTTCAATGGACTTGTACTCTTCTTCTTTAATTTTAAATACTTTAGAAGCAGTATCAATTATCTCTATTTGTTGATCTGAAAATTTTCGATCTGTATTAATAAGCTCAAATAAACGAACTATTACAATTAATTTTTGTTGTTGTGTTAAAGACTTACTAACTCGTTTACAAATCCCTAAAATTCTTACAGAATCTGTAACGGATGTAAGTTTTTTAGCTCCTTCTTTTTTCTTTTTCTTGTCTACTAAATGTTCCTGAAAAAGCTGATAATATTCTTCTACTTTTTCCTCACTCAGTTGCAATTTTAAGAAAGAGCGAACAAATTCTGCTTTATCTGAGCTCACACCATCATCTTGTTTTGCAATGATGGCAAAAAGCCGCATTAATGCTATTAATATTTCCTCACTCATTAATGCTTGCTAGTAAGCAATTTGTTTAAAAGGCACTTCTACAATATCTGAGTATTCTTCTCCAGCTTCTTCCATATCTTCATCATCTTCTCTAAAATACCATTCCACTATTACACCATCATGTTCATCATTAATTTCTTCTAATTTCATTAGAATATCTAAAATTAATTTTGAAGATGCCGTATTAAAATAGTCCATCTTAAATACAAAATTCGATTTTTCGTTAGGTTCAAGTCCATAAGCTTCTAACCAGTCTAAAATAGGATTGTAAAAAGTGGTTACATCTTCGGGTAATGATTTTCCAGAGAATTCAAACTGATTGCTATCTGAATCTAATATTACTCTTGGTGTTTCGTCTGTTGCTTCTACGTTTATTGTTTCCATATTTGTATTTTTTAATCTCTGTTAACTACTGATTTTTGAATAAAAAAAGATGTTTTATCATTTATTTCGTCAAAATAATATTCTATATTATTTCCTGTTTTCTTAACAATATCTATAAATCCCAATCCGGCCCCAGCTTTTTCTGACAAACGACTTTCTTTAATCATTCTTTTATATTCTGCTTTAATTTCATCTGGATCCAAAGCATTGAATTTATCTAACATCTCTTTTATTATTGTTATTTTATCATTCGCAACTATATTACCAGTGGTAACAGTATATTCATTCTCATTATTACTGATCATAAATATCCCTCTTCCTGGAATTTCTGGTTCACCGGTAATTTCATCATCTGCATGTTTTGCTACATTTTGCAAACATTCAATCATTACATGATAAACCCTTTTTTGAGTTCTGGAGCTATCAGTTTCATCATCAAAACCTTGCTCAGTCATCGATGAAAAAGCCTTTGCTATAGTCTGAGTAATCTCTCCCTCATAAACCAACATTATATTTTCGTTACGAATAGTTTGGTGGAATTTACTTACAAAATCCATGTAATCAGTTCCTACCTCAATTTTTGTTTTTTCCATAGTTTAAAATTTTATCCCTATTAATAATACATCATCTATTTGTTTCGTATTTCCCATCCAATCATGGTAACTTTTATTAAAATACTTCTCAATCTGTTTTGGTGATTTATTTATATTCTCCATAATACCCGTCCTAATTTTTTTAGGGCCATATTTAAGCTGATCTGGACCTCCAAATTGATCTGGTAATCCATCCGAGAAAAAGAACACAGAATCTCCCTTTTCTATGCTAACGATATGATTTGAATAACTATTTTTCCCTTTATACTGATTGCCTCCAATCGGATACTTATCTCCTTTATATTGTGTGAGTTCTCCATCTCTAACATGGTATAAAGGTCTTTGTGCTCCAGAATATTCAATCTCATTATTTTTTAGATTAATTCTACACATCGCTATATCCATTCCATCTGCGGCTTTATTATCTTCGTCATCTTGTTTTAATGTTTTTACTACTCCCCAATGTAATCTAGTAAGCACTTCAGCTGGGCTTAAAATTTCATCATCATTTAAAATATCGTTTAGCAATAAATGCCCAATTAATGACATCATTGCTCCAGGAACACCATGCCCGGTACAATCAACAGCAGCATAATAAAGATAATCTCCTTTTTTATAATAATAGGGAAAATCACCACTAACTACATCTTTAGGTTTGTAAAACATGAAAGTATCCCTAATATCTTTTTGTATTTCTTCAATACTAGGAATTATTGCATTTTGTATTCGTTTTGCATAATTAATACTATCGGTAATTTTTTTATTAGTATCGGCTAAAACAACTTCTTGCTTTTTTCTTTCTGTTATATCATGTGAAACAACAAGTATAGTTTCTAATTGGTTATTTTCATCAAATTCTGGAATAGCATTTACTAACATTATCTTGCTTTCAGTTTCTGTTGGAAATTCCATTTCCGAAACAATTAACTTCTGTTCTTTTTCAACATTTTTAATTATCTCTTTCCATGCAGTCTTTATGGTATCTTGAAACTTAAATTTCTCAAATGATTTATTATTAACAACCTCACTATTAAATCCTGTAAACCTTTCTAAAGCAGGATTGGCATACTGAAACACTCCTTTTAAATCAAATCGAATAATGATGTCTTCACTATTTTCTGACAGTGCTTGCATTTTACCTCGCATTATTTGCTCCCGTTCTGCTTTTCTTCGTTCTGTTATATCTGTTGAATTTAATACTATACCCTCAATGGCTAAATCATTTAACATATTGCGTCCTGTAGATTCTATCCAAACTTCTTCACCATTTTTTTTCTTATGTGTTAATTGAATAGTCTTTGTTTCTTTTGGATTTTTAAGAACATAATTAAAAAGATCTTTAAGTTTAGTATCTACTTTTTTTCCTACAAACTCTTCTGCCTCATAGCCTAATATATTTTTAATTGAAGGGCTTTCGTATTTTGAAATACCTTTAGCATTATATATAGTAATTATTTCAGAAGCATTTTCTAATAGAGCATGTTGTCTATTTTGTGCATTTTTAACTTCCGTAATTTGATCTTCCAATTTTATATTTGTGTTTTCAATTTCTTCCTGTTTTGCTCTCATCTCTACAGCATTTTCTTCTAATTGGGCTTGTTGTCCTTGAAGCTCTTGAGTCATATTTTGAGATTCATATAAAAGCTGCTCTGTTCTTTCTGTTGTTTTAAGGTTGTACAGTGTTCTAGCAAGTATTTCTGCTAGTTCTTCAATAAACCTTACTTGTAAATCCGTAAACCTTTTAAATCCTGCCAATTCAATAACTCCTTGCAGTTTTTCTTCCGTAACTAATGGAACAATTAACAAAGCTGAAGGTTTTTTATCTATGATAAGACCTGATGTAACTGTTAAATGATTATCTGGTATTTCTGTCCGATGAATTGTTTGTTGTTCAATGGCAGCTTCTCCTATTAACCCTTCTCCTAATTTAAAAGAAGAGGTCATATATTTTTTACGTCCATAAGCATAGCTTGCAACCATATTAAGAGTTGATTCATTACTTTGGATTTCTTTTGTATTCTCATTTTGATCAACAATAAACATAGCTCCTTGAACTATTTCTATGTAATCAATTAATGCTACCAATACTTTGTATGATAACTCATCGATTTTTGTATTCTCTCTAAGAATTGTAGATATTTTATCTCGTCCTATTGCCAACCAATTCTCAGAAGTATCTTTATCTCTATTATTTTTCAAGTTTTCGCTCATCTTAATGAGAGAACGACCTAAGCTATCATTTTCTTCAGAAATTTCATATTTAGCATCATAATTTCCTTTACCAATTTTTTCTGCATAAGCAGCCAATTTAATATAGTTATTCTTTTGCTCATTAATATTATCATTAAGCCTTAAGGATTGTTTGTTGATCATAATAATAGCAATAATGACAACAATAAAAACAATAATGGAAAAAATAATTGTCCCAAGAATAGAGCTTTGAGCTTCTTCAACAAATGAAGTAAAAATATTATCTACCTGAACTACAGCAACTACCTCACCATTACTATTATGAATAGGTTCAAATGCTGATAGCCAATATCCGTGTTCGTCTTTATAAGGGTGAACAACTCCTCCTGTTAAATAGTTATTAATAAGTACTTCAGGAGCTGAAGTATACTCATGTCTATAAAATGTTCCTTCTGCTGATACTCCAAATAAGAAATTGGTTCTACCATTGCTTTTCTGATCATCATCACTGACAAACATCGTATACATATTAGTTTCGATCTTATTAATTCGCTTTATCTCAACTAAAGATTCGTGCATACTTTGATACAAACTAATCTTTTCTTGATTGTCATTATCAATATCATCTTTTTTTCCGTACTTTTTCGTGAGAGATTCATGGTCATCACCATTAATTTCCATTGCTGCACACCTAGCTACAGCTTTTAATTCATTTAACACAGCCATTTCTGACCTTTTGATTTCTTTTTCGTAAGAAAAATAGAGGAAGTATCCATCTGCAACAGCAAAACATAATAGGATAGCTATTACAATACTCCAACCAACTCTTTTTGATATTTGAATCTTGTTTTTACTCATTAACTTTCAATTTCTTTTGCTATAAGCAGACATAGTTGTTTTAATAATTGCTCTTCTAATTCAGAAAATTGCTTCAAAGCTGCTAACTCAATAATTCCTGTTAGTTTATTTTTACTAATGATGGGTAAAATCAAAATATTTTCAGGAGAAGATTCTCCAAGTCCAGTAACAATATTGATATATCCTTCTGGAATATTAGTAATGTTTAAAGGTTTTGAAGATTTAACAACCTGACCTATTAGTCCTTCTGTTTTATTGAAATAACGATCTTCTTCCTCTTCAAAAATATGAGCATAAGAAGCAATAGCAACTAATTTCTTAGCTTCGGATTTATAAAGAATACTAACATCTGCTTTAACTGTTTGTATAATTAGTTTAAGTATAGTATCCCACTTTTCAGAAGGGGAAGTTGACGGTACTTTTTTTAAGTTTTCTGTAAATTGTTTAATAATGGGCGTTATCTTTTCAGCTATCGAAATTTCTTTTTCTTCAACAATTTCCACCTCGTTTTCTTCAATTGATAAAGTTGTTTTTTCGACTGTAAGATCAGTATTGTTTTTATTAACACTAATTTTATTCTTTACAACAAGCAATGTGATAACACTTATTAAAGAAGCTA
>JAJCYN010000200.1 GCA_029262915.1 Flavobacteriales bacterium | reverse complement strand
ATTAATGGTTGAATTTCTACCGCAGTTTAATATAGAAAGTATAGATAACACTTACCCAAGGTTGGTAGGAATATTATTTTTAGCATTAGGTTTAGCAAGATTATATGGAGGTTTGTATATCAATGAAAAAGGAGCATTCATCGTTTCAATGTGGAGTTGGGTAGTAGAATTAGTCTATACTATTAGCGAATTATCACACGGACAATTTATTGTAAGTGAAAATATTGCAGGACTTGTATTAGCACCATTAATGCTAATTCTATCACTTTTATATTTCAGAAAAACTTTTAGCAAATAAAACATAACTTGAAAAGAATAATTAAAATGATTGGAATTTATATTGCTATAATAATTGGTTTATTAGTAATTATTGTAACTCTATTTTTAAACATCAGTCCTCAATTTGGGAAAGGTGCAACCAAAGAGCAAAAAAATGAATACGCAAAATCTGGTCATTACGAAAAAGGGAAATTCATTAATCAATCAAAAACTGTAATAGATGCCAGTTATTGGAATATGATTAAGGAAATGATAAAAGGCTCTCCAAATAGACGACCACATCAAAACATAGTTGTAGAAAAAATTGACTCAATAACTATTGAAAACCATAATACAAATATTACTCAACTAACTTGGTTTGGTCATTCTGCATTTTTATTACAAATAGATGGTAAAATGATTTTACTTGACCCAATGTTTGGTAAAACACCTGCCCCTCATCCACTAATTGGGCCAAAACGATATTCAAAGGAATTACCTATTGAAATTGAAAAACTACCTTTTATTGATGCTATTATATTTTCTCACGACCATTATGACCATTTAGATTATGGCTCAATACAAGAATTAAAAGATAAAGTTGGTCAATATTATGTTCCATTGGGTGTTGGAAATCATTTGATTGAATGGGGAATATCCAAAGAAAAAATTCACGAATTAAATTGGTGGGAAGAAATTCAATTTGAAGGAATTAATCTTACTTGTACTCCTGCTCGTCATTTTTCTGGTAGAGGATTGTTTGATAGAGCAACAACACTTTGGTGTTCTTGGGTTATTAAAGGAAAGAACGATAATATTTATTTTGGTGGAGATAGTGGATATGACACACACTTTAAAGAAATTGGAGATAAATATGGTCCATTTGACATATCATTAATGGAATGTGGTCAATATGATGAAGAATGGAAAGTTATTCATATGATGCCTGAAGAAATGGTACAAGCCTCAATCGACTTAAAAAGCAAGTTAGTTTTACCAATACATTGGGCTGCATTTACAATGGCTTATCACGATTGGACTGACCCAATTGAACGGATAACTAAAAAGGCAAATGAAATGGATTTACCAGTGACCACACCAAAAATTGGAGAGCCTGTAATAATTGGAAATGAAACTTTCCCAACCGAAAAATGGTGGAAAAACTATATATCAGAAAATAAAAACTAATGACAACAACGTGTATAATTAATTGCTAGTTCTAGGCTACTTACGAAAATCCTCACGCCTGCCTACCGGCAAGGCAGGGATTTTCTACCTGCCTGAGGCAGGCGGGTTCGGTTTTTATTTGCTAAATTAGTCACTAAACCACGCAACTAATCATACACAAACCGTTGGGCACAATTATGGATTACTTACTCTTAAAAAGTAATAATTAATGAACGCTTAAAGGAAGCCATTCTTTTGTTATTCGCAAATGAGCGATTCTGCCCTTTCTTCTAAAAAGGGCAAACCGTATTTACTTTATTCATTATTAAGTAGTTAATATTTTTTATTATTTTTATAGAAAATACAAAACTATACTCTATGAAAATTTTAGCCAAAAAAAAACTGTATTTATTACCTTTTTTATGTTTTCTTTCCACTGTTAATTTCGCCCAAACAAATAATGAATTTCAAGGAATTGGCTCAGGAGCCAGCGTCACGTCCGGAGACCGCAATACTGGATATGGGGATTCTTCATTAACCAACCTTTCAACCTCATTGCATAATGTGGGGATTGGGTTTAGAGCTGGTTTTTTAATCAACCGCTTTTCTACTACTCAGGCTAATTATAATGTTTTGGTTGGTTTCGATGCTGGTTACTCATTATCTAGTGGTGATGATAATGTTTTTATGGGGTATCAAGCCGGGTTTTCAAATACAACAGGTACCGATAATGTCATGATTGGATTTAGAGCTGGTTTTTTTAACAATGCCACAGATGGAACTTTTATTGGTAATGGAGCTGGCTTTAATAACACAACAGGTTCCGACAATACTTTTCTTGGTCAGCTTGCAGGTGCTAGTGTAACAACTGGTAGAGATAATACATTTATAGGCGATCTGGCAGGTGCAAATATATTTACAGTTAGCGTAAACACTACGGCTACTACAACACCAACCACTGGAAATGACAATACCGGAGTTGGTTCACAAGCCTTATATAATATAGAGTCGGGCTATCAAAATACCGCAATTGGTAATGATGCAGGATATGACATTATCAGTGGGTATAAAAACACCGCATTGGGTGATTTAGCCGGATTTGATATTGGTGCCGGATATTTGAATACAATGATAGGTCAGGAATCTGGTACGCATACAGAACATGGTGACTATAATACGTTTGTAGGTGCACAAGCGGGATGGGATAACAATCGGACTAACAATACCAATGACGCTAATTACAATACCGCATTGGGGTTTGCGGCTGGATATACAAATAGAGAAGGGCAGAGAAATATAGCCATTGGAGCTTTGGCAGATTTTAGCAGTGTTGGATCCATTGAGAATAATGATAATATCATTGTTGGATACGATGCTACCCTATTTGGATCAGGAACAACGGGAAGAAGCAGATCCATTATAATGGGCTCTAATGCGAAGGCCAGAAACAATGATAATATTGGAATCGGTTATAACACAGACATTTTGGGAAATAGAGCAATCGCTATTGGAAATTACTCCGATGTGAATAATCAGGGAGCAATTGCCCTTGGTTATCAAACCTATGTTAATGGAGATTATTCAATCGCACTTGGCGAATCCGATTCTGTAAATGGTGCATATTCTGTAGCCTTAGGTTATGCTGCTGCGGCTAAAAGTAATTATGCTGTTGCTATTGGTGCAGGTGCATCGGCAGATTCTGCAAACACAATGGTACTTGGAGGAGCTACAACCACAGATAGAGTATCTGTGGGAATCGGAACAAATTATCCAAGTCCGTTTGCTTCACTTGATATGGCTGATACAGATAAAGGGTTGCTACTTAATAGATTATCGGCTGCTCAAATTACGACTTACCAAAGTGGAATTGGGACTGGTGAAGAAGGGATGGCATTATTTGACACAGATAATGACCAGCTTAAATTATGGGATGGAGCTGCCTGGATTAACATAAGTGCCAATACGGACCAACAAGACCTGAGTTTAGTAAGTAATACACTAAGTTTAACAAATGACTCTTCCACAGTGGATTTATCAGGTTACTTAGATAACACGGACGCTCAAACCCTAACATTAACAGGAACATCATTAGCAATTTCCGGTGGGAATGCGGCAGATCTTTCTTCACTACAAGATGGAACAGGAACAGATGATCAAAACATATCAGGATCTAACCTTACTGGAACTAACCTTACAATTGCTATAGAAAATGGATCGTCTGAAGTAGTAAATTTATCATCTTTACAAGATGGTGTAAATGATGCAGATGCTGATCCAACAAACGAACACAATACTACGGTAATATTAAATGGTACCGATTTAGAAACCACAGATGGTGGCGGAACTATTATTACCGATTTATCTTCTTTAGTTGGGAGTGGAGGTTCGGATGATCAAAATTTAACAGGGTCATCTTTAACTGGAACAATGCTCCAGATAGATATTGAAAATGGAACATCAACATCAGTAGACTTAGGTCCATTATTGGTTAATTTACAAAATACTATTAATGCATTAACCATTCGTGTAGACTCTTTAGAATTAGCAGTAAATACGTGTTGTGGCACATCGCTTAAAGTAGAAGGTATTGATGGTGATAATGGCCCAATTTTGGGACAGAATTATCCTAACCCATTTAATGAAAGCACTACTATTGAATATTATTTACCAAATACGGTACAAACATCTTATATGGATATTTTAGCTGTAAACGGAGCTTTAGTTAAAACGATACAAATTAACAGTAGAGGTGATGGTCATATCATCTTAGAAACAGGAGATATGGCACCAGGCAATTACTTTTATAGCATGTATGCTGATAGTCAATTGATAGGAACCAAGCAAATGATTATTGCTAATTAAAAACATAGCCATCGGGTTGCAAAATTGAAATAGAAGCAAAAAAAAGAATAAAAACGATTTGCCAACAATCTCTATATTTCATATTGTTGACTGATTACTGTATATTTAGTTTCAACAAAACGAAAACATAGAGTAGTCGTCATTCCTTCACAAATTTTACCACCTCATTTTCAACAACTAGAAAATACACTCCTTGTGAGAGTTCTTGAACAGCAATTGACACCTGTTTCGTATGGTTTAATATTTCAACCCTTATGGCCCTTCCTGTGATATCTCTTATAATCAATTGTCCCGTTTTAGCCTCATTAAACTTAATGGTAATTTGTTCCTTTGCTGGGTTAGGGTAAACTAATAAGTTATTGTTATTATGTTCTTCAATTCCTAGCGGACTGAAATCAACTTCAACCATTTCGGTTGCCATTATAGAAATATTATGGGCAGTATCAATCACAATTGAGTTAATTCTTCCACTAGGTACACTCAAATTATCAAAACGAATGTCATTTGTACCAGCTGCACCAACCAAAATCGTTTCTGAAGTTGTTCTGGAATGATATACTCGAATATCATCTACATCATAAACACAATCTCCACTTCTAAATGAAACATAATTACCCACAGTTATTGGTGTTGGATCTTGCCAGAACGCGATAAAAACATCATCTACATAAACATCCGTTGTTCCTGTATTTTTATCGTAAACAATTTTATAATCGTACTCTTGTCCTGAATTAAAATTATAAATCACCTCTTTTTCTAAAGTAAATGTATTGCTGTTTACTTTATAGAATTGAAGCTTTCCATTATCTTGTCTAAACCATACAAAATAAGAATTTCCTCTATTTGTTTGTGAAGCATCATCACTCATATAATGGAAACCAGCACGTTTATTTATACCTGTTCCACTTATAGCTGCTTTGTAATGATATAAAAATTTGCCATTTGTATTTTGATTAAACGAAGCATAAAGATTCGTATTAGAATTCGCCTGATCATTTTGATTTAACTTATTTCCTACAATACTCCAAACTCCTGAAGAGTCAATCCAATCTGGATGAATCGCAACATCAAAATCATCATTTAAAAATCCGTTTACAGCGTTTGCTCTCCATTCCACATTATCAAAATCTGCAACCTGATAAAACCGGTGTGCCACTCCACTCCCTCCAACATTATCTACATCGGTAAAATTGCTCACAAAATCAACCGCTGTGCTAGGTATCGGTGAGGCCGAGATAGCCGTTGTTGGCTTAATAACATCAAGTAAACATGTATAAACCATTTTCCACCCATTTCCTCTGGTCGCACCATCTGAAAAGAAATGCAACGTTAGTGCTCCTCCTGAAGAATTAATATTCGGTGGTAAAGTGGTTCCCGAAAAACCACCGATTAAGGGATCTGCCGTAGAAGTTCCATCATGTATCCAAAGCGAATCAAAACCTACTTCAACATCAAATTCAAGGAAACTAAGATTAACTGAACTTGCTCCTGTAGGTGCAATTGTAAAAGTATAGTCCTGATTATCGTAATAACTAGCAGCAGGACCTCCTCTATCATAAAGCGTATCGGAACAAACATTGACCGAGCAATCTGTAAATTTTTCCTCAATTAAGTTCCACAATTGAGTATAACCGTCATCATAACCCAATGCCCAAATTCCGATTCCGCCAATTTTCATCTCTTTAACAATGTCATAACGTTTTCCCAAACTTACTTCATCATCTACTAAGGCTTGTCGCCAATTACCTCCACTTTGATAAACCCAATAAGGTGTTTCCGATTCAACATCATACTGACGATTAGAATAATTACCCGAAGTATTATTTTGAATGGAATTGTAAATTTTTGCTGAAGTAAAATTTCCTGTAGCAACTGAAGGGATCGTACTACCAACCGTTTCCCATTCTCTTCCATAATAAGGCAAGCCTATGAGTAATTTGTTTGGAGTTACTCCATTATCCAAATAATAGTCTATCGATCGAATTAAATTCCTCGAACCCCACATCGATCCACTGTATAAAGGATCAGTTGGTCCTGCAGTAGTGCTCCCACTCCAATAATAACCATAACCCATTATGATAAATTGATCGACCACCAAATCCAAAGCAGGCAAATCGAATACATTGTTCCAATCAACAGAAAAGGTAGCCATTGTAACTGTTGCTCCAGGAATTGCAACTTTTAGTTGATTAGACAAATCGGTCATAAAGCTGGTTAAATCGTTTCGATTGGCTCCGGCAACACCTTCAAAATCTATGTTTACACCATCGGCACCTCTCAAATTCAATAACACGATTAAGCTATCAATTAAGGTCTGACGAGCGGTCATATTGGTTAGAAAAGTAGCATTATTAGTTGAACCAAAATTCGTCACACACAACTCTACTCGTGCACCTGCTGCTTGTGCTAAATTAATGGAGTTAGTTGTTTTCCAACTATGAATAGAGTTATAATTCCCCGTTGCGGGATTTAACTCATAAGAAAAATAAGAAAATGTTGAAAGTAAATTGAAATCATAGTTATTGTATGCAGAACCAACCCAATATGGGTGCCAACCATAAACTCCGTATTGTAAATTACAATTGGCTTTATTTCTTAGAGTCATATTTTTTACTGTTCCAAAATTTTCATCCCATTGTTGCTCGGTTAAATTACCAAACTGCTTATACTCTTCATTTTGCTCATGGTGTATAGAAGTGAACTGGGCACCAGAAATTATTGAAATTAATAACCCAAAGGTTAAGAATAATGATTTTATATTAAGCATAATTAGTATTTGATAAGCCGAACCGTTTCGGTCAGTCTTTTGTTCGTGACTTTAAGTAAATAAATTCCAGATTTTAATTGATAATTTATTAAACCTAAATTTATTTGTTTGCTTTTAGGAATTACGTTTTTTGTAAAAATCAACTTTCCAGTTACATCATATAATGTAATATTCATTTCATTATCGCTAGTCACACTAATGAAAACATTATCCGTAAATGGATTAGGATAAACTCCAAAAGATCCTTTTTGAATATCATTTAAAGAAGTAAGCGTGAAATCTACATCCACCATTTCAGTAACCAGTGTAGAAATATTATGGGCTGTATCAATTACCAGTGAATTAATTCTCCCACTAGGAGTACCAACATTAGGGTTTTCAAAACGAATATCATTTGTTGAAGCTGCTCCAACCAAAATAGTTTCTGCAATCGTTCTGGCATGATAAACCCTCAAATCATCCACATCATAAGCACAATCTCCACTTCTAAAAGAAACATGATTACCAATAGTTATTGGTGATGAATCTTGCCAGAAATCTATATAAACATCATTTATATAAACTTCTGTTATCCCAGTAGCTTTGTCATAGACAATTTTATAATCATATTCTTGACCTGCACTGAAATTATAAACTACATCTTTTTCCAAAGTGAAGACATCACTTACCACTTTATAAAACTGTAGTTTTCCATCATCCTGTCTAAACCAAACAAAATAGGAGTTTCCTCTGTTGGTTAGAGAAGCATCGTCACTCATATAATGAAAACCAGCGCGTTTATTTGTTCCAGTTCCACTTATAGTAGCCTTATACTGATATAAAAATTTTCCACTATTATTTTGATTGAACGCAACGTACAAGTTTGTATTCGAATTTGCCTCATCATTTTGATGTAACTTATTGCCAACAATACTCCAAACTCCAGCAGAATCTATCCAGTCCGGATGAATAATAACATCAAAATCATCATTTAAAAATCCATTATTATTATTTGCTCTCCATTCTATTGAGTCAAAGTCTGCTACCTGATAAAAACGATGCATTACACCACTTCCACCAACATTATCAGCATCAGTAAAGTTAGACACAAAATTTGTTGTGGCATTTGGTATCGGTGAAGCTGAAATAACTGTTGTTGGTTTAATTAGATCCGGAATAGTAGATGTAAAATTAAACTCAAAACCTGGTGCATTAGTGGCACAATCAGAGCGTAATTCCAACAACAAACTACCTCCTGTTGAAGTTATAGTAGCGGGAATGGAAGTGCTTGTATAAACACCTATCACAGGTGCAGTTACCGTGCTACCATCATAAACGTATAAATAATCCCAAGTGTTTTCTAAATCAAATGCAACAGTAGCTAGCGTAATGCTACTTGCATTAGTTGGTTGAATTAAAATCATATCTCTTTCACCGGTATAGTTTCCAGCACTACCTCCGTTATCAGTAATAACTCCAGAACTATTTGTAATTGTAACAATTGTGGGGGTATTATTAATTAAATTGTCAAACAATTTCCAATCCCAATTTGGACCTGGATCAACATGGGTTTGATTTGGATAATGTTGATGTCCCTTAATTTTCACACAACTACCTGGTATTGAAGAAGGGTTATAGTTTGTTGTTTGAGCCCAAGGAAAATAAGCCACCCTCAAAGGATCTATACCATAACCACTTTGCGTAATGTCTCTAACCAAATCAGCAGATGATTGATACATTGCCTGTGTATACCATCCAGTTTGAAATGCAAATCCTTCATGCTCTAACCCAATTGTATATGGATTCTCAGAACCCACATGCCAACCTTTATCACTTTCTAAAACCATTTGCGTTACTTGCCCATCCGATGAACGTAACACATAATGTGCAGATACATTTGCACTTGGGTTTTTGAACCAAGAAATTGCTCCAGCATAACTTCCTTCTATATCATGAATAGTCACAGCCGAAATTGGTGTGCCATTTCTTGACGACCAGTTAGATGAGTTAGCCGCATCCCAAAGTGCGGGAGGATAATCTATTGTTTTATCGTTTCGGCCTTTTTTATAGATTTGACCTTCATCCCCTTCAATGTTATTTTTTGTAATAAACACTTTCTTGGAAGACAACACCTCTAAATTATTTTCTCCAAACGCTTTTTCCAAATTTAAATTATAATTCGGAAACTTATATGTATCCTGCATTTTAATGTCATTCATAAAGGACAAAACCGAATATAAATGAGAATTTAATGCGAAATCTTCTTGCAATCCATCATCAGGTAATTCGCTTAATTTTGATAAAATATGAGCATAATTCTGGCTTTTGTATAAAAAAGGGCTAAGTAACATTAACTCGTGGTGGTAAGCTGCTGCAAAAGCCATTATATTTTGCTGGGGATTATTTAATATATCAGTTACAGGTATCCCTGAAACCTGAGAAACATAATTCAAATTATTTTTAAAATAATTCTGACCATCTAAAGTCAGTCCCATTACCCCATAAGTTTTTGGTAAACCAACACAACTTCCAATCGGATTTTGAATATGATTGAAACGAGTCATCGTGTAAGAAACCGCTTCTAATAAACCTCCTGGAACATCTGGATACTGATTATAAGCATTAGCAAACTCTTGCTGGTAATTGTTTATTGGAAGTTTATTACTCTGCGAGAATACGGCTAAGGAAATTATAAAGAAAAGAAACAACAAAAATGCTCTCATTTTGGGAAATGTTAGTTAAGTCTAGTAAAGTTAATTTTTAAATCGATAAGCCTATAAAAACAATCGACTAAAAATGATTCAAAATTATAATCCTATTGCAACACCACCCCTAATAATTGGATTTGGTTGTTGGATAATAATAGTCTCTCTCGTTTCATTTAGGTTCCACAGAACTAATATATAAAAATAAGAATTCCCTCCTATTAATTGTTTTAATCCCCCTCCAACATAAAAATTTACGATATTTTTTCTTTCTTCCTGCGTCCATTGTAAATTTATCATCTCAACTTCTGTGTGAGCTAAAAATGGTAAATCATTAAATAAATACTCTCCAAACGCTCTAGCTCCGTAAAGAGTTGTATTAAAATTTATAGCTTTCTCTTCGTAATAAGTATAATTAGCTCCGACACCTGCTAAAATATTATCTGTTAAAAAATAACCAAAAGTTGGTGCAATTTCAACAAATGTAATACTCCCAAAAGTTAATCCTACCGAACCACCAATGGTTACCTTATCCCAATCGAATCCACTTCCACTGGAACTGCTTGATGAAGTACTGGCCGTGTTGTCCCCAAAAACATAAGCATCTTCATCTTGGGCATACCCAGATGATGAGATAATTAAAACCAATATGATTAAACAATGTTTTAACATTAATTTCAAATTTACTAAATTTTATACGAATCTATCGTTTTTAGTAATGTCTTGCTTTTCACAAAAATTCCTTTTCCTGTTGCAATTAAAGTCCCTTCTTTACTAAAAAGTCTGGAATTTGCTTCTAATTTATTACCAAAATCTTGCAACAATTGGCCTTTTGAAATTAATTTACCCGAAGCAATTGGCCGTAAAAATTTAGTTTCAAAAGTGGCTGTTAACAGAAAAACATCAATAACAACAGAATTTGCTGCAAAAAACGCAGCATCGTCCAGCATTTTGAAATAAACCGAACCATGTACTGCTTTTGCAGCATGAAAAAAATCTTCTTTTACCTCAATTTCAATCTCAGATTTGCCTTCAGTGATATCGATAATAGGATTATAATAATCATTAATTGGAGCAGCCAAATACATCTTTTCTAACCTTGTATAATGGTCTTTTTTCATACTAATTATACAGGTTCTTTTTTAAGTAGTGATCCTACTTCTACATAAGGAAAAATTTCATCATACTTTAAAACAGAATTCATGCTTACCCTTCTATTAATGTGTTTTCTATTGATGTCGCTTAATTTATTAACCCCTGCCGCACCAATTAGCTCACTAAAACTATGTAGCGTTTCATTATGAAAATTGGTTACCCTTCTCGCCTTATCTTCTACATTTAATCCTCTCATTAATGATTTATCTTGTGTAGCAACCCCAACAGGACATTTGTTGTTGTTACATTCTAATGCCTGGATACAGCCTACTGCCATCATCATTGCTCTTGCACTATTTACCATATCAGCTCCTAGTGCCAATGTCCTTGCAATATGAAATCCACTTAAAATTTTACCAGAAGCAATTAGGATAATATCCTTTTTTAAATCATATCCTGTTAAAGTATTGTAAGCAAAAGACAATCCATCTTTTAAAGGCATCCCTAACGAATTGGAGAACTCTACAGGAGCTGCCCCTGTTCCTCCTTCACCTCCATCTATAGTAATAAAATCGGGTTTTATTCCTGATGAAATCATTGCTTTACAAATGTCTATAAATTCCGCTTTTTTACCTACACATAATTTAAACCCGATTGGTTTTCTACCCGATTTTTCTCTTAATACTTTTACAAAATCAAGTAATCCTTGAGCAGATGAAAAAGCTGAATGACTAGGAGGAGAATGAACATCCGTATGAGGCTTTACATCTCTAATTTTAGCAATTTCTTCGGTATTTTTTGATGCCGGTAAAATTCCTCCATGACCAGGTTTTGCACCTTGTGATAGTTTAATTTCTATCATTTTTACATTATCAAGAGCAGCTCTTTCTGCAAATTTTTCTGGATTAAAATTACCTTCTTCTGTTCTACAACCAAAATAACCCGTTCCAATTTGCCAAATTAAATCTCCTCCATATTTTAAATGATACGGACTGATAGACCCTTCTCCTGTATTGTGTGCAAATCGACCTTTCTTCGCTCCTTTATTTAACGCCA
>JAJCYN010000199.1 GCA_029262915.1 Flavobacteriales bacterium | reverse complement strand
ACTAAAAAAAGAAGAAGAAAAAAAGGCCCTAGATTATTTTAATTGGATCATTTGGCTGGACAGTAAGATAACCAATACAAATATGATGGAGATATTAATAAAAAAACATAAGACAAGTCAATAAAGTTTTTTAACACTGATGAAAATTACAAATTCATATTTAATTACGACCAATTGGTATTAGCAACCACTCCACTACAATGAAAGAATTTAATTTCATGACAGACTGTACCCTAAAGGCTTTATTTTCGTATTAACCTAAATAATAATAACTTTGTTAAATGAACAAGTACATTAGTTTGTTGTTTTTGGTTACTTTATTACTTGTCGGAACTATACTTCCTGCACAATGCCCTTTAACTGTCAATATTGCAAGTATTCCTGATGTTTCAGTAATTAGTGTCTGTAAAAGCGACCCAGTTCAACTAGAAGCAAACCCTTCTATTGGAGCTCTAACACCTCAATACATTTGGGTTATTGATGGGGACACCATTATTGGTGCTGACTCAATTATTAATATTCTTGCAAATAATCAAAATATCCAAGTATATATGGCAACTACCACTGGATGCACACAAGATACTGTTTCTACATCTATTCAAGTTCAAACAATTCTAATGCAATCAACGGTTACAATACTCAATTCAAGTTGCGATTTAACAACTGCCGATATACAAATTAACGCTACAGGAGGTACAGCTCCTTATAATTACAATTTAGTGGGCATTGGCACAAGTAATACGGGGCTGTATAATAATGTTCCAGCAGGAAACTACACCCTTTACATTACAGATAACCAAGGGTGTAATGATACTAACCAAATCACTATTACTCCTCAGCCTCATAATTTATTATCTGCTTCAACACCTATAATGGAATGTAACCAAACTATTGCTGATGTTGTTACGAGTACCACTGGTGGAACTGCTCCTTATAGTTATGATTTACAAGGGATTGGTCAAAATTCTAATGGATTCTTCTCTGATGTATCTGTGGGAGATTACACGTTAATTACTACCGATAGTCAAGGATGTAAAGATACCAATATGATATCAGTAGTTTCTATTCCTTGTGATGATCCAGAACCTACTGAAATAATTACTCCAAATGGAGATGGTCAAAATGATATGTGGCTGATACGAAAGTTAGAGAATTTTCCAGATAATGAAGTTTTTATTTTCGACCGGTGGGGCCAGCGTATTTATCACAAAAAAGGATATGATAACCTTGATGGATGGGAGGCTAAATATGTTGGACTTGATATGCCAGTATCAACTTACTATTATGTGTTAAAATTAAAAGTTAAGCAAGGAGATGATATTATCATTAAAGGAGCAATATCAGTGTTTAGGTAAATGAAAAAAATAATCCTAATATTATTTCTATTGGCATCAATTAACATTGATGCTCAACAATCTGCACAATATTCGCAATACTCATTTAATAATTTTG
Source organism: Flavobacteriales bacterium (assembly GCA_029262915.1). Lineage (GTDB taxonomy): Bacteria > Bacteroidota > Bacteroidia > Flavobacteriales_E > Vicingaceae. The sequence continues at coordinate 4,309 of JAJCYN010000199.1, read as the reverse complement.
GTTACAATCCTGCATTTTTAGGAACCTTAAAATGTTTTGATTTTAGAGCAGGAACCCGGTTACAATGGGTTGGGTTTGAAGGAGCTCCTAGGTCTTCTTTTGCAAGTATTCAATGGACACTTAAAAAGAAACATTTTAGAAACTCTGGAAAACACGCTGTTGGACTTTATTTAGAACAAGATGAAGTACACTTTACAACTCGTACAACTGTTAAGTTGGCTTATGCCTACCATACCAAACTCTCTTCTAAATTTTCTATGGGCCTTGGTATTTTTGCTGGTATTCAGCAATATCAAACTAGGGACCTTGATAGTGAAAACAGTAGTGACCCTGTTTTAGCGAACGCATCAGGATCAGCACTTCGATACCCTGATATTATGCCGGGTGTCTTGTTTTATAGTAAAAAAGTATACTGGAGTATTTCTATTAATCAACTCTATTTTAAAAACATAAACCTAGGTATTGAAGAAAAACAAATTAATCAATATTATTTAGGAGGCGGACATAAATCTGCTTTTGGTAATTGGACTGTTTTCAAATCTTTTTTATTTAAATACAACGTTATGGGACCTCCTGCCATAGACTTAAATCTTGCTTGGGTTTATCGACAAAAAACTACTTTTGGATTGGGATATCGTGTAGGAGAATCTGTAATAGCTCAATTAAAATTTAACTTAGGAGGTTTAAAAATAGGGTATGCCTTTGACTATCCATTAAATAAAATTAATGGCAATTATGGACACGAAATCATGATAGGGTTTAATAAATGCTCTGATGGTGGCATCGGAGGTGGAGGAGGAATAAAACCTCATGTTTGTCCAGCATATAATTAAAGTATTATTATTTAATCCAAGGTTCCCAATTGTAATTACTATAAACAATAGTTGGATTTTCGGAAGGAGCTATCATGTTATACTTTTTTAAAAAAGAAATCACCCCATTTTTACCCCCAAAATCACCAATATACCAGTTAAAAAGTTTAGATATTTTAATGCGATTTTTTGCGGTATTTTTTTCTACTTCAGAAAATAAAAAAGCTTGAGTAGCAATTTCTAACTGCTCATCAATGGTTTCACTCTTATAAAAACGAATTGGAGGACATCCCATACCTCCACAATTTAATGCAAAATGAATTCTTGAGTCAAAGAGATCAACTCGAAGTTGTTTAAAACAGGGCTTCACAAACCATTTGTTCAAATACCCTTTACTCCACCAAATTTTAGACTTTCTTAAAATTTCGTGCTCAATATCGTTTAAACTAAAAATACATTCGCTTATTTGTATTCGTTTTTTAGTAAAGAATATTTTTCTGTTAAGCGGATGCAAAATTACTTCAGGATCTGGCTTCAAATATATGATGGCATAGGCATTATAGATATTTATCCAAAAAGCCTTTTTTTTATCATCATTATCTAAATAAAGGTCAAGCTCTGCCAATGTTATTCCCTCTAATTGATTTAACAAGGATGTAACACTATCTGTGCTTTTAGATGCTCTTAATAACTTTTGTGATAATTCTATCAAATCCATAATACAAAACTCTGCATACCCTTTTTGATAAGATGTCAGACGATTGACATAGTAACAAAATAAGGGGGTTATTAAGCTTGATGATTGATAGATTCGAAATGCTTTTTTATATCTTCACCGTAACCAATTAATTCATTCTCCTTAACCAAAGCTGGAATTATCATTAAAGGAAACGATAAACTATAATCATCTGTATCTATATTTATTGTAGAGATTTTGATCTTATTATCCTTTAAATAATTCATCACTTTCTCACAACTATTACAATGATTACCAATGTATAACTGATATGTTTGGTTTTGGCTCAAACTTATTGTTAGTTTAATTTATCAATATCTCTAATCAAAAACTTATTACGTTCAAGATGTATTAAGTCTTGCTCTTTCAATTCATTTAAAACCGTAGTTACTGTTTGTCTAGATGTAGCGGTAAGATTCGCCATATCCAAATGAGTTAAATTATGTTTAACTAATAGTTCTTTTCCAATGGCTTTTCCTTTCTCGTTACCTAAATCAACAATAAAATCGATAATTCTACTTCTAGCATCTTTAAATATTAAAGATTCTAACCTTCGTTCAATTTTTTGTAATCTAAAACCTATCAATTTAGTGACCTTTAGCCCGAGTGTTGAATTATTTTCCATCATTTCTTCCATATCTTTCATTCCCATGGCACATAAAGTAACATCATTATCTAATGTCATTGCAAAGTCTTTTCTTTTCCCCTCCCCAACTAAACTTAATTCTCCAAAAATTTCTCCAGGTCCTAAAATTGCTTTAATAATTTCTTTTCCATTATCTGAATAAGTCCCTATTTTAACTCTTCCTTTTTTTAAAAAAAATATTGAAGATGAAGGATCTTCTGGAAAGTAGATGTATTCATTTTTTTTCATTTTACTGTCTCTAATTTTCTTAGCCATCTTCATTTTTTCCATTATGGAGAGAGCTTTAAGTAAATTAAAGTTTTCTAAGTGCCAAAGTTTAGTTTCTGTAGACATAATTCTTGTTTTTGGGTTTACGCTAAGATAAACATTTAAACAAAAGAACTCAATGTTTCTAAGCTTAATTGTCCTACTTATGACGTTGCCCCTTGTTTGGAGAGAAAGAAGTGGTTCTATTTTGTGGAATCAATTTATTAAGAAGATCATTTCTATTTGCTTTTGTCAAAATATTTCTAATCCAATTCTGATTTTCTTTCTTGTACCAAAAGAAAAATTTATGTTGATCTATTTTTTCTTTTTTAGTTCTCGGGGTAAATACAGGCTTTAAAGTATAAGGGTGATAACCAGAGTAGTAAATGACTGTAGCAACAGTCATTGGTGTTGGAGTAAAATCTTGAACTTGTTCCAATTGAAAACCCATATCTTTTGTTTCAGCAGCAAGGTTTGCCATATCCTCTAACCGACACGCTGGGTGACTAGAAATAAAGTAAGGAACTAGTTTCTGGTTAAGATTAAATTTCTTGTTGATTTTATCAAAAGATTTTTTAAATAAGTGAAAATTTTTAAACGATGGTTTCCTCATTAACTTTAAAACATCATCAGAAGTGTGTTCTGGAGCAACTTTTAATCTTCCTGAAACGTGATTTCTCACAACTTGTTCGGTGTACTTTTCTAAATCTTTTTGGTCTGCATTTTTATTGAATTCTGGCACCAGCATGTCATAACGAATACCACTTCCTACAAAGGCTTTTTTTACTTTAGGATGGTTAGCAGCAGCTCTGTAAACTTTAGTTAATGGCTGATGTGAAGTGTTAAGGTTATCACAAATGACTGGAGAAATACAAGAGGGACTCACACACTTATCACAAATTTCCTGAACCTTTCCTTTCATTTGATACATATTGGCCGAAGGCCCGCCCAAATCACTAATATATCCTTTAAAATCATTCATATTTGTGACTTGATCCACTTCTTTTAAGATGGATTTTTGAGATCGGCTTGCAATAAATTTTCCTTGATGTGCGGAAATAGTACAAAAACTACAACCACCAAAACATCCACGATGCATATTAATTGAAAACTTAATCATTTCAAAAGCAGGAATAGCACCTCTTTTTTTGTATTTAGGATGAGGGAGTCTGGTATAAGGTAAATCAAAAGAAGCATCAATTTCTTTTTCAGTCATCGTCTGAAAAGGAGGGTTAATGATCAAAATTTTATCTCCAATTCCTTGAATTAATCTATCTGCATTCAGCTTATTTGATTCTTGCTCAATGTGCTTAAAGTTAGCTGCAAATAATTTTTTGTTACTTAAGCATTCTTCGTGAGATGATAATTGGAGATCCTTCCAATTTTTATTTTTAGGAATATTCTTTGATCTGGTTTGCAAAAAAGCAGTTTGCTTTATTGTTTTTAACGAATCAAAAGGCAAACCTTTTTCTAATAAAGAGATAACTTCCCTTAAAGGCTGTTCACCCATTCCATAAATCAATAAATCAGCTTTTGACTCTTTTAAAATACTCGGTTTTAATTTGTCTGACCAATAATCATAATGAGTTACACGTCTTAATGAAGCTTCAATTCCACCAATAACAACTGGTATTTCAGGAAATAAGTATTTTAAAATATTGGTATAGACTGTAGTAGCATAATCTGGTCTAAAACCTTTCTGACCACCAGGAGTATAGGCATCTTCAGATCTTAATCGCTTGTTTGCAGTATAATGGTTAATCATTGGATCCATACAACCTGCTGTAACACCAAAAAATAATTTAGGGACTCCAAGTTTCTTGAAATCCCTTAAATCATCTTTCCAGTTGGGTTGAGGAACAATTGCAA
>JAJCYN010000198.1 GCA_029262915.1 Flavobacteriales bacterium | reverse complement strand
ATACTTTCTGTATAGTTACTAATTGGTAAAAGAGTTTCCCACTTAGTATTTAAATACACATCCGAATTGTTTTTTTTGTTCACTTTCTGAACCCATTTAGGTAATTCTTTCATATAAAAAGTACTCGAAATCCATTTCCCAACATTCCCTCCTTCATACCAATAAGCCGCATCCGCTTTATGTCCTGCAGGTAAAATAGCTCCTCTATCTTTTATAGACAGTCCTATAACTTTACCTTTGTTATTAGTTGCTAATTTAAGCTCATCTGTTATAGTTGTACCTAGTAAATTTTTAGGAGACATTTTACCACTTGAAGAAGTACTTCCAACTGTATTCACTAAATAATCATGGGCACAATACAAATAATTATTAGCTACCTTATTATACCAAGTATTAGAAATTATCCCATGATTTTCTGGTGTTGTGCCAGTATAAATAGAAGCGTGACCAGGACCAGTATATGTTGGCATATAATTGTAGTTGGCATTTTTACAATTATATCCTTCACTAACTAATTTTTTAAAACCTCCATCACCATATTTATTCCAAAAACGAGTCAGGTAATCATATCGCATTTGATCCACTACAATTCCAACAACCAATTTTGGTTTTTGCTTTTGAGCAAAAGAAAAAAATGGAATACCAATTAAAAATAAAATAATTAATCTTTTCATTATGCTTGATTTCTTAAAATAAAAAATATCAATGAAACTCCAACCACAACACTTATAAAAATATTTAAAATGGCAAATAAATAGCTTCCTTGTTTAAGTAATTCAAAAGTTTCTATACTAAATGTAGAAAATGTACTAAACCCACCACAAAATCCAGTAATAAGAAATAGTTTTAATGCTGTACTTCCAGAGACTCTTCCACTAAAATAAATTACGGCAATTGCTAAAAAAATACAACTTAATGTGTTTGAAATAAATGTACCCAATGGAAAATTAGTATCACTTAATCTTAAGGAAAGTTTGGAAATACCAAATCGACATAAACTCCCTAACCCACCACCTACAAATATTGCTAGTAAATTAATCATATATTTTCAATTTTAAGGTTAAATTGACGGTTTAACAGTTTCATTAACCAAAATACAACTACTCCTACAATACTTCCAAGTATAGTGCCTCCTAGAATATCTCCTGGATAATGTACACCAACATAAACCCTACTATAAGCAACTATTCCAGCCCAAAAAAGCATTGCCGGAAAAAATAATTTATAATGTTTTTTTAATAAAATTCCAATAAATACAGCTAGAGCAAAACTATTTGTTGCGTGAGAAGAAACAAATCCAAATTTTCCACCACATCCACCCGTAACGTGTACTAAATTTAAAATCTCAGGATTTTTACAAGGTCTTAATCGTTCAAAAACATTCTTGAATAAATGAACGGATGTTTGATCAGCTATTAAAATCAATAAACCAATAAAAAAACCGATATAAAACACTCGCCATTTATATTTTAAATAGATTAAGTAAAATAAAATTATATAAAGAGGAATCCATGAAGTTTTACTGGTTATGAAGTTAAAAATAACATCCCAAGTAGGTGAGTTTATACCGTTTAAAAACAGAAATAATGCAGTATCTATATCGTTAAGGTAGTCTAAGATAATTGAGTTTTTAATGATTGTAAAAATAGTAAATACTATAAACTAATCCATTAAATCTGTAAGCTCTTTTAATCTATTACATTTGCATTGGTTTATGAAATCAAATAATAAATATTCTAAAAATGAAAAGCTAAAAAGTAAAAAGGCTATTGATTTACTTTTTAGCAAAGGAAAATCCATCAATGCCTTTCCTATTAGAGCCATTTATGTTTCAAAAACAGAATTTGATGGGATTTCTATTAATATGGGAGTAACAGTTTCAAAAAAGAACATCAAACTAGCAGTAAACAGAAATTTAATTAAAAGACGAGTTAGAGAAGCTTATCGATTAAACAACCACGAATTTAAAAAACATCTCATAAACACCCATTCTGAATTAAATTTAATGTTTATTTATACCTCTAAACAAATTTCTTCGTATAAAGAGATAGAAGACAAAATAAAAGTACTTTTAACGCGTTTAATTGAGTTGAGTGAGGTGGTTGGTAAGTAAAATATTTATCGTTTTAATTCGGTTTTATCAACTAAGTATTTCTCCTATTTTAGGTCAAAATTGCAGATATACACCAACGTGCTCTCAATACAGCGTGGAAGCTATTAATAAGTATGGACCTTTTAAAGGTGGTTGGCTTTCACTAAAACGCTTTTTTTCGTGTCATCCTTGGGGGAAACATGGACACGATCCTGTTCCATAATGGAACAATTGTTGATAATCTTGTTGTGAATTAAAAATTAAAGAAAATGAAAAAATACTTAAAAAAAATAGTTGTAATAGTATGCATCGCAACAACGTCTTTACTAACATTCGGTTTTGTTGATAGCTATTTTGCCGTATCTAAAAACCTTGACATTTTCGCTACTCTTTTTAGAGAATTGAACATTTACTATGTTGATGATATAGAACCTGGAGATTTGATGAAAACTGGTATTGATAATATGCTAGAATCATTAGACCCCTACACCAATTACATTCCAGAATCAAAAATGGAAGATTATAAAATGATGACTACTGGGCAGTATGGAGGTATCGGTGCATTAATTCAAACACAAGGAGATAACGTGGTAATTTCAGAACCTTATGAAGGGTTTGGTGCTGATAAAGCGGGATTAAGAGCTGGAGATAAAATAATAGAAATTGATGGAAATAAAGCTCATGGAAAATCATCAACTGAAATTAGAGAGTTTTTGTTAGGACAACCAGGCACCACATTAGAAATAGTTATCGAAAGGCCTGGAACAAAAGAACTCTTAACAAAAATTGTGACACGTGAAGAGGTTAAAATAAAAGATGTACCATATTTTGGAATGGTAGATGATAGTGTTGGTTATATAAGACTAACTGGATTTACAGAGTCTGCAAGTTCAGAAGTAAAAGCTGCACTAAATAGTTTAAAAGAAAAAGGAGCTAATGCTATTGTTTTAGATTTGAGAGGAAACGGTGGTGGATTACTGAGAGAGTCTGTAAACATCGTTAATTTTTTCGTAGAAAAGGGAACTCCTGTGGTAAGTACTAGAGGAAAAATTAAAGATTGGGATAAGGAATATAAAGCTTTATCGATACCAATTGACACAGAAATCCCACTTGCTGTTTTGGTAAATGAGGGCTCTGCCTCTGCTTCAGAAATTGTATCTGGATCCTTACAGGATAATGATAGAGCCGTAATTTTAGGTTCCTTGTCTTTTGGAAAAGGATTGGTACAACAAGTAAGGCCGTTAAGCTACAATTCTAAATTAAAAGTAACTGTTGCGAAGTACTATACACCAAGTGGAAGGTGTATCCAAAAATTAGATTACTCTCATAGAAATGATAATGGAAAAGTAGATGAAATACCAGATTCTTTAATTACTGAATTTAAAACAGTAAATAGCAAAAGAAGTGTTTTTGATGGAAAAGGTGTTGCACCAGATGTAGAAGTTAAAAATAAATTATTAAGTGATATTTCAGCAAGTTTATTATTGAAAAACTTATTTTTCAATTATGCTACAGCATATAGACTGAAGCACGAAACAATAACAGAAACTGAAAAATTTAGTTTAACAAATGACGAATATGAAGATTTTGTTCATTTTCTAGAAGGGAAAGAATATGAATATACAACTGAAAGTGAAGATATTCTTGCAAAACTTGAAAAAGCAACTAAAAATGACAAGTACTTTGATGATGTTAAAACAGAGTATGAAGCACTAAAAAACAAATTACATCACAATAAAAAAGACGACCTATATAAGTTTAAAGATGAAATAAAAATTATACTTGAGAGTGAAATAGTTTCTCGATATTATTATCAAAAAGGTCAGATTGAGGTTTCATTAAAACATGATCTTGTTTTGGAAGAGGCAATCAAAACCTTAAACAATCAAGCGTTATATCAATCAATTTTAGCAGGAACTAATAAATAATAAACCAACAAACCCCATTGGTTTTGAATATTTCTAAATCTATCTTTAAAACTAGAAATTTATTTCTTCTTAGCTTAATAGTTATTGCTGTTGGTCTTTCTTTGTCCAAGCCACTTGTTGCCCTAGGTCAATATGGACTATTAGTCCTATGGCTATTCAGCGGAAACATCAAACAAAAACTATCTTCCTTTTACCAAAACAAAACTGTATTGGCATTAAGTTCTTTGTATATTTTAAGTTTGCTTGGGTTTATTTATACTTCAAATTTTGATTATGCAATTGATGACATAAGAAGAAAAATACCATTGTTATTCTTGCCTTTATGTTTATCAGGATTTTCTCCAATTACTCGAAAAGAATTTATTCTAATCTTTAAGGTATACGTTGGTGGAGTTTTATTTTCATCATTATGGAGCTTTTTTGTAATGCTCGGTGGTTTAGACGAAGTAATAATCGATAAAAGGGATTTATCTCGATACAATTCGCATATCCGTTTTGGGTTAGAAATTTGTTTGGCAATTTTTGGTGCCGCGTATTATTTCTGGATAGAAAATTCAATAGCAAAAAAAATAGCTTGGCTATTAATTACTTGTTGGTTTATCATATTTTTATTTATATTAAGTTTATTCACTGGAGAAATTGTTCTCATTTTATCAGCTATATTTATATTTTCTGTTTATAGTCTCCGGTCTAACAATTTATGGTTAAAATATTCTTTTCTTTTTGCTTCTTTAATTTTAATAACGATATCAGTATTCACATTAAATAATAGCGTAAAAAATTACTATGAAAATAAAGATATTGTTCAATTACAAATGCTAGAACACACGGAAAATGGAGAAAAATATAGTCACGACACAACATCTGTAAGAAAGTTTGATAAAGAAAATGGTCATCTAATATGGAGAAATATTGCTTGGTGGGAAATCAAAGCTGAATGGGAGAAGAGGAGTACTATTTCTTTAGCAGGAAATGATTTAAAAGGACAATTACTTTCAACCACTTTAACAAGATTTCTAGCATCCAAAGGTCTTTACAAAAATGGAGAAGCTGTTAAAAGCTTATCAGAAAAAGAAATTTCTGCAATAGAAAAAGGTGTATCAAATTACAAATATCTCTCAATGAATACCATAAACATGAGGCTTCATAAAATCATTTGGGAATATGATAATTATAGTCAAGGTAGAGATTTTAATGGGCATTCCGTAATTATGAGATGGGTTTACTGGAAAACAGCCTATCATATTTTTAAACAAAACGTATTTTTTGGTGTTGGAACCGGAGATGTTCCAAAAGCATTCGACAAACAGTATAAAATAGAGAAATCTAAACTTTTACCAAAATACAGATTGCGTGCTCACAATCAATACATTACTTACGCTGTTAGTTTTGGGATTTTGGGATTAATTGTATTAGGGTTTTCCCTCGGTTATCCTTTCTTAAAAAACAAGATGTATAATGATTATTTATATTTAGCATTTTTTAGTATTATATTACTATCTATGCTAACTGAAGACACTTTAGAAACTCAAATTGGGGTCGCTTTTTTTGCTTTTTTTAATACAATATTCTTACTCAAAGAAAAAAACTAATTCTCTCTTTCCTTAATAAAACCATATAATAATTGCTTAAAAAAAGTTTTCGGAAATTCTTCAATCTTTTCAAAACCTAACTTAATATCTCTTCCAGAGTAAGGGATATAGTTCGTTCTAAAAATATAATCCCAAATACTTAATGATATACCAAAGTTTACTCCATAAGAATAATCTTTTGGCAACTCATAAGCATGATGCCAAATATGCATTTTGGGATTGTTAAAAAGGTACTTTAAAGGACCATAGCTTATATTAATGTTCGCATGATTAATATGCCCTATTACAATAGCAGCATAGTAAACAATAAACGCTTGCTTTGGGTCAAATCCACCAATTAGCATTACCATTATATATTTCATCGGTGTATAAAATACATTTTCCATCCAATGATACCTCAGATGTGCCGCAAATCCCATTTCTTCAACCGAATGGTGTACTTTATGAAATTTCCATAAAAATGGAAATCGGTGCAATAAAACATGAGTAAACCATTGAATAAAATCAGTCGCAATAAAAAAAATAACTAATTGTACAGTTTCGGGATAGCTTTTCAAATTAATGATAGAAATTTTTGATAATTCCATCTCCAATACATCTTTTACAAAATCTGTAGTTAAATTAGAAAACGCGATAAAAACAACAAGATTAAAGATGAAGAAATTAAAAAACATGTAAAATGCATCTACCCAAAAATCCGTTCTGATTTTAGGTTGATTTTTTCTCCAAGGAAAAACTAACTCAAGTAACCAAACAGTCGTAGAAACTGCCACTAACCACCAAAAATAATTTAAATACCATGTGCTAGACTGAAAGGTTATTTCAGACCATAAATAATTAGCATAATTAATATATGATGATTGTATGTTTTCCCAAAAATTAGCCAAGAATATGTAAAAAAGATTATTTTAAAAACTAAATACTCTGGAAATATTGAATCCTAATTTATATTGTCCCTTATCCCAAGCACTCCTTGTAGAAGGAATAAAATCATTTTCAATTATTCCTACAGAATTAGTAACATTTATATGAAAAACATGTCCACCAGTTTCTATTTCAATACCAATTCCTAGTGCATCATAAAACCCATTTCTGCTATCTCTATATTCAGAAAATGACAAAAAGTAATCTAGAACAAAAGCCATTCTTTTGGTTATTTTAAAACGGCCGGCAAATCCCAATGCAATAATATCATTCTCATCTACAGAGCCATTATCTGGGTGTATAATTGTCTGATCAACATAATTTCGATGTACCAATGTTGGTAATATTTCCAATGAGATAGATCGATTTAACTTACTAGCAATAATTAATTGATGAGTAAATGACCATCTATTTACGAGATCATCTTCAGGAACATTTGCTACAGGAGAAATTGCAGCATTTCCAAAATAAGCTACAGAAATTGGCAGCCCTTTTGATTTCTGTTCTAAAAAACGAAATTTAATATTTCCATCAATATGCTCAGCAACTTTACTTCTACCTATGCCTATACTTATTTTATCAGTTAATCCATAATCAAATGAAAACCGAATATTTGACGCATTATCCAAGCCTATCAATGTATGTTCTCCTTCTACTTCCACATCTCCAAATCGGTGGGTTATTCTAAATTCTAATGTTTTCTTTTTAGTTGTTTCTATCGTGTTGGCGTTAATTAACCTAATCCCTTTAAACGTGGCACTAATTTTTTCTTTAGAGGTTTCATTGCTCACTTCATCTTCTAACATATTCATCAAATCATCTTGAGCACTCAATGCAAAACTTAGAAAACTTAATACTATCAGTATTACTTTATTCATCTATAATTTATTTAGTATTTAATTCAAAATCAATATTAACAGTAACTTTTACCGTTTCTGCAATTTTCTTTACAACCAATTTTGGTATCTTAATTTTATGATCTTTTAAGTTTACTTTAAATTCTGTTATAATATTAATTTTTCCATCTTTAATCGTAAGTTCTCCATCTATTTCACGCTCCTTATCAACGCCATGCATATTTAGTATTCCTTTTGCTTTTACAGTATATTTTCCATCTTTTGTAAAATCTACATCACCAATAATCCTCCCTTTAAATACAGATGTCTTATACTTATCACTCTCCATATAATTTTCATTAAAGTGTTCTTCCATTAAAGGTTTTTTAAAATGAAAGCCAATGTTGGTAACAATGAAAGCCATATCTCCATTCTTTGTGTTAATTAAAGCCTTAAGATTTTTATTAACTGCATCAATATCTTCCATTGGTGTTTTAGAGAAAAATGAAATTTCACCGCTTGTAGCTTTATAAATATGTTGAGAATAACCAGCTAAAAAAGTTGAAAGGAATAGAAATAAAAAAGTTATTTTTTTCATCGTTTTAATGTATTAATAGAGTATAATATTATTGTTGAGCTCCCTGATTAATCCACATTAACAAAGTATCTCGGATGCCTTGACTTAATGCTGGAAAACCCTTTGGCATTGGGTCTGGCCCTATACGGTCAATTGCTCTTGTTTTTAATGCTCCAGAAATAGCTACCGTTTTAATTCCATTGTAAGTTCTATAATCCCATGGAGCGGGTTCACCTACTCCAGGAACGTGACATTCCAAACAGTGGTTACTATCAATCATAGATTTTACAAAATTAGTATAAGTAATAGTTGGCTCATCATCTTGCTGTGGTAATGGTAGTTCTGTTTTATTATAAGCACAAGACAGAAACAAAAAACTTAAGGTAAAAACGACTAAAAATATCTTCATAATTACTTACTTTGAATATCAATATTACTGAAAATATGATACAGATCATAGAAAAATACCTAGCTTTTTTTCGAGTTTTAAAATTGTGTTTAAGATTACTAATTTCTTAAAAGAGATTATATACTTTTGCTTTCAATAAAAACGACTTACATGGCAGACGATAGATTTCAAGCTCCGGATTATTACCAATTAGATGAGCTATTAACAGAAGAACATAAATTAATTAGAGATACGGTAAGGGCTTGGGTAAAAGCTGAAGTTTCTCCAATTATAGAAGAATATGCTCAAAAGGCTGAATTTCCTAAACAAATTATACCCGGATTAGCAGAGGTTGGTGGTTTTGGCCCTTATATTCCAGAAGAATATGGTGGTCCTGGATTAGACCAAATTTCTTATGGTTTAATTATGCAAGAATTGGAAAGATGTGATTCTGGATTAAGATCTACCTCTTCTGTGCAAAGTTCTTTAGTTATGTATCCTATATGGAAATACGGAAATGAAGAACAAAGACAAAAATTCTTACCAAAATTAGCAACAGGAGAATTTATGGGCTGCTTCGGATTAACAGAACCTGACCATGGTTCTAACCCAAGTGGAATGATTACCAACTTTAAAGATATGGGAGATCATTATCTTTTAAATGGAGCTAAAATGTGGATTACCAATGCTCCTATTGCCGATGTTGCTGTAGTTTGGGCAAAAAATGAAGAAGGACGAATTCATGGATTATTAGTAGAACGAGGAATGGAAGGTTTTACCACTCCTGAAACACACGATAAATGGTCATTAAGAGCTTCTATTACTGGAGAGTTAGTTTTTGATAACGTAAAAGTTCCTAAAGAAAATTTATTACCTAACAAATCTGGATTAGGAGCACCACTGGGTTGTCTAGATTCTGCCCGTTATGGTATAGCGTGGGGAGCAATTGGTGCAGCAATGGATTGTTATGATTCTGCTTTAAGATATACCAAAGAAAGAATTCAATTTGGAGTTCCTGTAGCTTCATTCCAACTAACCCAAAAGAAGTTGGCAGAAATGATTACCGAAATTACCAAAGCACAATTACTAACTTGGCGTTTAGGAGTTTTAAGAGAAGAAGGGAGAGCCACCTCAGCTCAAATTTCTATGGCAAAGCGTAATAATGTGGATATGGCTCTTAAAATTGCTAGAGAAGCAAGACAAATGCATGGAGGAATGGGTATTACGGGCGAATATCCAATTATGCGTCATATGGCCAATTTAGAATCTGTGATTACGTATGAAGGAACACATGATATACATTTATTAATTACTGGTATGGATGTAACTGGAATTCCCGCATTTATGAATGACGGCTCTCAGTTAGAAAATATATAACTAAAAATTGTTGCCTGAAAAAGATATTTACTTTCATGTTGGAACAGGTAAAACTGGAACCACTTTTTTACAATATCGTGTTTTTCCTAAGTTTAAAGACATCTATTACATTCAAAGAACACGTTATAAAAAATCAAAAAATATTATTAATGGCACCAATTATAGCAAGTATCTTATATCCAGAGAATTTGATCAACAGTTAGAATATGAAATAAAATTAT
>JAJCYN010000197.1 GCA_029262915.1 Flavobacteriales bacterium | reverse complement strand
CCCTTTAATAGAAAAGTCATCGATATAATCATTCATTCTGTTAAAACAACGTAAAAACGTAGACTTTCCACAACCTGATGGACCGATAAATGCCGTCACACTATTTTCTTCCATAGCAATATTAACGCTCTTTAGGGCTTGAAATTTACCGTAGTAAACATCTACATTATTTGATTCTATAAGTATTTTCTTTGGTGTTCTTTCACCCATTGTCTTAGATAACACATCTATAGGTTCTTTTATCGTCATAGTTTCTACCATTTAACTTTTTTCTGCCATTTATTCCTGAAATAGACGGCTATCCCATTCATAATAAATGTGATTAATAACAATACTATAATAGCCGCTGCTGCGTTTACGCTAAAAGCATGTTGTGGACGTGATACCCAATTAAAAATTTGAATAGGCATAACCGTAAACTCGTCCATTGGGCTACTTGGAGCAAATGGAACATAAGCCAAAGCTCCCACAACAATTAACGGTGCTGTTTCTCCTATTGCCCTAGAAATTGCTAAAATAACTCCTGTCAAAATTCCGCCTATAGCAGCTGGTAATGTTTGATTCCAAATAGTTTGCCATTTAGAAGCTCCCAAAGCCATAGAAGCGTCTTTAATGGAACTAGGAACTGCTTTAATCGCTTCTCTTGTAGCAACAATTATTATAGGAAGAATTAGCAAAGAAAGGGTTAAGCTTCCAGCAAGAACACTTCCTCCTAATCCAAAAATTCTTACGAAAATTTCTAATCCTAATAAACCATAAATAATCGATGGAACTCCCGCTAAATTGGCAATATTAATCTCCAATAAAGAGGCGAGCTTATTTTTTTTTGCATATTCTTCTAAATAAATCCCCGCACCAACGGCAACCGGGAAAGCAATTAGCGTGGTTAAAACTAGCACCCATAATGTACCCATAACAGCAGTATAAATTCCAGCTTTTTGAGGCCTTCTTGAAGGAAGATTTTTCATGAAATCCCAATCAATTCTAGTTAGCCCTTCTTCAAGAATATTATAAATTAGGATAGCCAAGATCACCAGCCCAAAAAAAGTACAAACGATTCCAATCACTTGAAATCCCTTATCAATTACTTTATTTTTTTGAGCATTAGTCATATTTCTCTTGGTATTTTGTCTTAATCCAAAAACTTATAGAATTTAGAGCAAAAGTGAAAACAAATAAAGTTATCCCTGCAGCGAAAATTGTCCTGTACTCTAAAGAACCATGAGGAACATCTCCCATACTTACCTGAACAATATAGGCAGTAATGGTTTCTATTGGAACGGTTGGATCAAACCCAAAACGAGGTTGTTGTCCTGCAGCAATGGCCACAATCATTGTTTCTCCAATTGCTCTAGATATTGCCAAAATAATAGAAACAATAATACCTGAGGATGCTGCCGGAATCATTACCTTAAAAGAGGTTTGAAATCGAGTTGCTCCCATTCCAAAAGAAGCTTCTTTTAATCTTTTTGGAACGGCATAAAGCGCATCTTCACTTAAAGAGGAAACAAAAGGTATAATCATAATACCCATAACAATACCTGGAGACAGTGCATTAAATCCTGATAATTTAGGATATATTGATTGTAAAAAAGGAGTAACTATGGTTAGAGCAAAAAAACCATACACTACTGTTGGTACTGCTGCTAAAACTTCTAATAAAGGTTTAAATATTTTCCTGAACCCTTTTGGTGCATACATATTCAAATAAACAGCAATTGTTAGCCCAATTGGTAAAGCAACTGTTATCGCTATTAGTGTGGTTAATAATGTTCCCGAAACTAAAGGAAGTATCCCAAAATGTTTTTGAGCAAACAAAGGTGTCCACTCTTTGTCTGTTATAAAGTCTAAAAATGAAACCTCTCTAAAAAAAGCAGTGGTTTCAAATAACAAAACCATAATAATACCTATAGTAGTAAATATGGTAATTGAAGCGGCAAACTTCAATAAATATTCTATTATGGTTTCTCTAGTTTTCATAAACAGAAAAAAGGACGATCTTTACTTCTTTGTTAGAAAGGGATCATCCAACTTAACCTGAAACATGTAATTATTTTTTTGGAATGAAGGCTTTAAATTTTTCAACTTGTTTAGCATATTCTGTTGCTGGCAATGCGATATAGCCAACCTCTTGAGCTATCTCAGGAACCAATTCTAAATAAAATTCCACAAAGGCTACAACCTCTTCTCTTTCGGCTGCCTTATCATTTACATATATAAAAATTGGACGAGATAATGGTTGGTAAGTTCCGTCAGCAACAGTTGCTTGCGTTGGAAGAATAACTCCCTCGCCACCATCAACACCAACTAACTTAAGCTTGTCTTGGTTTTCTTCATAATAAGCCAATCCGAAGAATCCCAATCCGTATTTATCTGTAGATATTCCTTGAACTAGCACGTTGTCATCTTCACTAGCTGTATAATCCCCTCTACTTGCACCTTCTTTTCCATTAATGGCTTTAGTAAAATAATCGTAGGTTCCTGAAGCTACTCCGGGTCCAAATAAATGAATTTCCTCATCTGGAAAGCCGTCTCTAATTTGACTCCACTTCATAACTACACCTTGTGCTGAAGGTTCCCAAATTTCCTTTAGTTCTTCAACTGTTAAATGATCAACCCAGTCATTTTCAGGGTTAACCAAAACTGCCAAACCATCATATGCTACTTCTAATTGAACATAGCCAATTCCGTTCTCTTCGCAAGCTGCTTTTTCTTTGTCTTTAATTGGTCTTGAAGCATCACTAATCGCAGTTTCATTTCTGGCAAACTTTTTAAATCCACCACCAGTTCCAGATACACCAACAGTAACTTTTACTTCCGGAGCTACAGCTCTAAATTCTTCCGCAATTGCCTCAGTAATTGGGTAAACAGTACTTGACCCATCAATTTTAATGTTTCCTGATAAGACTTTTTCTTCTCCTATTTTTTTATCTGCTTGTTCAGTATTTCCTCCACAAGAAACTAAGCCGAAAATTATAGCTACTCCTAAAATTATTTTTGAAATTTGTGATGTCTTTTTGCTCATGGTTTTTGGTTTATTAATTTGTTTAGAGCAAAAGTAAATTAGAAGAAAAGGAGTACCGTTATAGCGCTATTAAGAATGCGTTAATTAATTGTTATTAATGTTAAGTAATTATTAAGGGAATTAACTCAAAATAAAAAGAATATTAATTTAATATGCCTTGGATTTCTTTCATAGATCTTCCTTGTACTTAGCTATTTCTAAACTGTTCAAGCACCCATTAATATGCCTGGGGGTAAGGAAGACATATCTTCTTGTTCAACAGAGTTATTTCAGCTAAACATAAAATTCCTTTATAGGACGTTTTAATGGTAAAATACATTTCTTTCTATAAAAACGGAGGGGTGAAAGCTGAGGGAAAATTTCAGAATCGGTAAATGATCTATAAAAATGGAGAACTTGTGAAATAACAAATTTTAATCTATATCATCGTTTTAGTCTTCAAAATCTGTACGTATATATGTACGTTCAAAAAAGAAACCTACTGATTATCAGTAGGTTTCTTTTGTTTTTGCAGCCCGTAGGGGAATCGAACCCCTGTTTCCTGGATGAAAACCAGACGTCCTAACCCCTAGACGAACGGGCCAAATAATTTATCCTCTCATTTGAGGTGTGCAAATGTATAATTTTTTAATAGCTACGCAAAAATATTTGAGAAAAATTACTCGATATTATCACTATCTGCTTGAAATTTAAAACCAAGTCTTTTGCCCGTTTTAATACTCATTGCGCTGGTAACTTCATTTACCTCATTTACACTTACCACTTTCATGGTATCATAATGTGGCGTTAACAAATCAAAATCCATAGAGTAGAGTATGGAAGATTCAATAATGTCCTTAATTTTCTTGTTGTTGATTACTTCATTTACAAAATCATTGTATAAAAAACCTAACTGCCTTTTGCCTTCAACAAAATAGTGCAGGTCCTTATTTAAAAATAATCGAGCAACCAAATAACCAACATCATTTAACCTGTTGTATTTAAACGAATCTGCTAAAAAATTGTACACGTTAATCATCCCACAGTAGGCTCTTAATTCATCATCTTTTAAATAAGAAGTTTTCCACATTGGATGGCTTTTTTCAAAATCAAAAACATTGGAATGCATAAAAAAGACTAAAATATCACCCCCAAATTTAATGTGAAATTCATAATCTCCTTTGTCAACAAAATCAACTACAACATCTTTGTCAACCTTATTCATTTCGGTTTTTAAGTCCCTTGAAAGTCCTTCGGCTTCTTTTTTAAAGTCTAGAAAAACTTCCTTGGTTTTTTTGAAAACACTTTGCTTTAAACAAGCTTTTGTTTTAAGCGTGTCTAGAATAAGTTTTTTGGCATTTTCCATAATTGTATATTCGTTTACTAGTAAGCTTTTGCAAAAATTACTCGTTGCTTAGATGGGTTTCCAGAAAAAACACATTTACCTTCTTCTGTTTTACCGTTTAATGGAATACAGCGGATGGTAGCTTTAGTTTCTTGCTTAATTTTTTCTTCTGTTTCTGCAGTTCCATCCCAATGGGCTAAAACGAAACCAGTTTTATTGTCAATAATGTCCTTAAATTCATCCCAACTATCAGCTTTGCTTGTCATTTCATCTCTAAAATCTGCAGCTTTTTGATATAGATTGGTTTGAATCTGTTCCAATAAATGCTCAATTTTATTAGCAATGTCTTTTTGTTGAAGTACTTCTTTTTCTTTCGTATCTCTTCTGGCAACTTCAATGGTGCCATTTTCCATATCTCTTGGTCCAATAGCTAATCGAACAGGAACTCCTTTAAATTCGTATTCAGCAAATTTAAATCCAGGTTTATGTGTATCCCTATCATCATATTTTACTGAAATACCTTTCGCTTCCAATTCAGTTTTTATTACAGCAACTTGCTCAGAAATTTGAGCCAGTTGTTCTTCACCTTTGTAAATGGGAACTATAGCTACTTGAATGGGAGCTAAGTTTGGAGGCAAAACCAATCCATCATCATCAGAATGAGTCATAATTAAACCACCCATTAATCTAGTTGAAACTCCCCAAGAAGTTGCCCAAACATATTCTTGTTTTCCTTCTTTAGTAGCATATTTTACATCAAATGCTTTCGCAAAATTTTGACCTAAAAAGTGAGAAGTTCCTGCTTGCAATGCCTTCCCATCCTGCATTAGTGCCTCTATGCAATAGGTATCTAACGCACCAGCAAATCGTTCACTTTCTGTTTTTACACCTTTCAAAACAGGCATAGCCATAAATTTTTCAGCAAACTCAGCATAAACTTCAAGCATTTTTTTTGTTTCTTCTATCGCTTCTGTTTCTGTTGCATGAGCAGTATGACCTTCTTGCCATAAAAATTCAGCAGTTCTTAAAAACAAACGAGTCCTCATTTCCCACCGTACTACATTCGCCCATTGATTACATAAAATGGGTAAATCTCTGTAAGATTCAATCCAACCTTTATACGTGTTCCAAATAATAGCTTCTGATGTAGGACGAACAATTAATTCCTCTTCTAATTTAGCATTAGGATCAACAACAAGTTTAGTACTATCATTTGGATCAGTTTTTAATCGGTAATGTGTTACAACGGCACATTCTTTAGCAAATCCTTCAGCGTTTTTTTCTTCAGCTTCAAATAAACTTTTTGGTATAAAAATGGGGAAATAAGCATTTACATGACCAGTTTCTTTAAACATTTTGTCTAATTGAGCTTGTATTTTTTCCCAAATAGCATAACCATAAGGTTTAATTACCATACATCCTCTAACTGCTGAATGCTCTGCTAAATCGGCCTTTATAACTAATTCGTTATACCATTGAGAGTAATCTTCTTCTCTTGATGTGAAATTTTTTGCCATTATTCTATTTTAGGTATAATTTTTGATAGTAAAAATCAAATAATAATAAATTTAAGAAAGTAAAATTAAGTGAATTTTAATTAAATTTAAGCCTAACATGAAATCTATTAAGATATATTTACTTCCGTTGATTTTGTTTACTTTTTTTAGTACTCAAGCTTTTTCTCAAAACGATTTTTATAATGATAAAAAGAAGAAGACAAAAATTGAACAAAAAATTTCAAAAACAGATAGTATAATAGTCAATGAATATTATACAGAAAAGGACTATAATGAACTGCATAGTATTAAAGAAATTAAAATAAATACTAACTCAGAAATTTACTACGATGATGAAGCCTATAATGAAGAAGAACGAAAACATAGAGAAAGAGATGGGTTTCTTGCTGAGGTGGCTGCAGAAGTAATTGTTGAAGTAGTTATTAATGCAGTATTTATTATTGCAACTATTTGGCAATAGCTTATCTAAATACTTTTTGGCATAGAATTTGGTCAGTAATAGTTAGAGAAGGTTTTTAACATTTCATTAACAGATTGAAAACCATTAATTAAAGAAAACTACAGGAGGAGAAATTATGAAATCGATTAAATTAATTACACTATCGTTAACATTATTAAGTTTTTTAGG
>JAJCYN010000196.1 GCA_029262915.1 Flavobacteriales bacterium | reverse complement strand
CATTAGACCTAACAATAACCCCTCTAGTATTTTTAGAAAATAGATCACCAGAATCATCTTCAGCATCTTTTCCCACTTCAATATTAAAAAGAGGGTCAACCGTTAAGTAAAAATTGCTAGTATCCACAACTAAAAAATTCTCATAGGCAAAAGATTGCCACATCCAACCAAAAAAATTGCGTGGTTTTTTTTCTGATTTGGAAATATTATTGAGGTAATACATTTGTGCCGATTCTGATAACCCCGAGATTGTGTCCAATCTAATTAATGATTTATTAATAGGGCGGAAAGAAGTGTGAATCGTATTACTAAATCCATTAAATACTTTTTGATTGACCAATCCAAACTCTCTATTTAAAGGTAGGTTTTGTTGTTGAGCAAATACTGCAAGTGAGCCACCTAAAACAAAAAACAATATGTAAAAGCGAGCTAGCATTTAATCATTCTTAAACCCAATTTTATTTCGCTGTTGTTGAGTTAATTCTTGTTGTTTAGCTATTTCAAATTGTTTTAAATAATTCAAAACTAATTCAATATCATTCGTATTTGCTCCCACTTTTTGTTTGATGATGTCTAATTCTTTTAGCAGTTCTTGGTGAGATAATAACAGTTCTCTCATTCGGGTAAAAATTCTAATAATTTGAATGTTTACCTGTATGGCTCTTTTGCTATTTAAAACACTCGAAAGCATAGAAACTCCTTGTTCGGTAAAAGCCAACGGAAGTGTTCTTCTTCCTCCCCAACTTGAGGTCGCATTTTGCGACTTCAAGATCTTCCATTCTTTATCACTAAGTTGAAACATAAAATCACTAGGAAATCGGTCTATATTTCTTTTTACTTGCTCGTTTAATCGTTTTGTTTCAACCTGATAAAGCTCAGCTAAATCACTATCTAGCATTACTTTTTTATCCCTAATAAAGTAAATTTTGTTTTGAATATTTTCTGTAGGAATAATTGACATTTATTTAATTTGCAAAAGAGCTTCACTCACTTCCTCCACTGGTTTTTGGCAAGCTTTATTATAACATACGTATATCATCGTCTTTCCGTTTACTTGCTTCATTTCCAACAAAGGTAAATTACTTTCCTTAATACTACCGACTATTAATTTATTTGGAAGATAATTTTCGGTTAACTCCTGCCTTTTTAAATGTGCTTTTTTTCCAGAGATTGCAACTTCGTAAAAAGGTTTTACATTATTGAGCATTAAAATTCCCCAATTAGAATAACCCGAAATGTACTGTGAAATTTGTGCCTCAGTGTTCTTTAACATTTGTTTCGATTTTTTGCTGTAATCTTCATCGTAATACAATTCACCCAAAAGAAAAAGAGCTTTTGCCATGCTTGAATTGGAAGCGGGAATAACATTGTCAGAAAGTTCCATTTTTCTCGCAACCAATCCTTTTGCATTATTAGATGTAAAAAAGAAAAATCCAGTTTCAGCATCATAAAAATGAGCAATAGCATAGTCGGTTAATTGCTTTGCATAGGATAACCATTTTTCATCAAAAGTAGCTTGATAAAGAGCAATAAATGCTTCCGTGGTAAAGGAATAATCTTCCAAATATCCATCCAAATTACTTATGCCATTTTTGTAATTATGGTTTAATCCGCCATCTTTTCTAATTTGAGTATTAGCAAGAAAGTTAGCATTTTTTAATGCAGCTTTTAAGAATTTTTCTTCCCCAAAAACGTTGTAAGCATCAACGTAACCTTTTAACATTAAAGCATTCCATGAGGTTAATGTTTTATCATCTAATCCTGGTCTAATTCTTTTAGCTCGTTCTTTTAATAAAGCGGTATTTATTTTGTCAATTTTTTTAGCTACTTCTTCTTCAGAAAGGTTGAATAGTTTGGCAATTTTAGCATTATCTTTTTTACGTAATAAAATATAATGCCCTTCCCATTTTCCAATTGAATTTACATTGTAATATTCCTTTACTAGAGCATAATCATCTTTTAGAATTTCATCTAATTCTTCTTTACTCCAAACGTAAAACTTACCCTCTTCACCTTGACTGTCAGCATCTAAAGAAGAATAAAATGCTCCATTTTTGGCCGTCATTTCTCTTTCGATATATTCCAGTGTTTGGTAAACAACGTGCTTGTATAATGGACTTTTAGTTAATTGATAAGCATCACTATACAAAGAGACCAATTGCCCGTTATCATATAACATTTTTTCAAAATGAGGGGCTTTCCAGTACTTATCTGTTGAGTAACGAGCAAAACCGCCACCAATCTGATCATAAATACCACCATAAGCCATTTTATCTAGCGTAAGCTCAACAACATCTAATACTTCTTTATCTTTTGTGTGGTAATAATATTGAAGTAAAAATTGATAGTTATTTGGCATAGGAAATTTTGGAGCATGATCTCCACCACCTTCTACATAATCAAACTGTTTTTTTATCCTTGTAACACCAGCATCTAATACATCCATAGAAAAAGGAGTCTTGTCCTTTACCATAGGTAGTATTTCGCTTGTTTTTATTCCTTGAGTCAATTTTTCGGCATATTCAACAACTTTTTGTGGAGCAACTTTATATTCGTTAGCTACACTATTTAAAATTTGTACCCATTGATCTTTAGGAAAATAAGTGCCACCATAAAAAGGCTCCCCTGTAGGTAGTGCAAAACAATTTAAAGGCCAACCACCTCTTCCAGTCATTAATTGAACAGCATTCATATAAATTTGATCAATATCAGGCCGCTCTTCTCTATCTACTTTTATACAGATAAATTTGTCATTCATTATTTGGGCGACTGCCTCATTTTCAAAAGATTCATGTTCCATAACATGGCACCAATGACAAGCAGAATAACCTACACTTATCAATAAAAGTTTGTTTTCAGCTTTAGCTTTTTCCAAAGCTTCATCTCCCCAAGCATACCAGTTTACAGGATTATGAGCATGTTGTAATAAATATGGGCTGGTCTCATTAATTAAATTATTGGTATGTTTATGTTGAGTCGTATCCATAACTATTTGTTCAGTGTTTTTAAGGACATTTAGATCAGCATTTTTTCCTTCACAAGAAAATATAGATAAAATTAAAAATGAGATAATTATCAATAAAATTGATTTCAAGCCTATTTAGATTTGATTAAAATGTTGTTAGCGAAAATACAAAATTTTATATACCAACATCTACCAACCTAACAAAGATTACTACCTCAATTTGTAAGTTAGGAATCTAAAAAAAGATTAAAAAATGATAGTAAAATTATTCTAATTCACTGAAACTATTGGTTTTAGTATATTATTTACTTACATTTAAGCACTTTTTTGAAATTATGAAAAATATACTCTTGTTCTTTTTTGTATTTGTGGTATCTTATTCTTTTGGACAATCTACCGATAGAAGTCCATATTATTCCGAAAACGGAGTGGAGGTATACCTCAATTTTAGGGATTGTATTAGTCCTGAAAGAGGTACTGCGAAACAGTATTTATTTATTGAAATAAATAATAATTCAGCAGTGGATATTAAAATTTCTTTTAATAAGGAAATTTGGTACGATAGTGTTTGTCAAACTTGTAATTCAAGCTCTTTAGAGTACAAAATTAACTTAGAAGTTCCTGCCAACGGTAAAATTAAAGGAGATTGTGACTCAAAAAGTAAATCGCTCAAAATATTTTCTAAAATGTTGAACTTGGAAGGTGTAAGACAGCTAACAAAATATGAACTAAAAAACATATCCATTGAAAGCATTAAGTAAACTATTTAGTATTGTTTTAATCCTTCTTACTTATGAAGGATTCTCTCAATGTACATTAAATCTTTTTTCTGTTCCTGATACAGTAATATGTGGTGAATGTGCTACGTTAAGTGCTTTTGGTACTATGGATGGGAATGTTGCTTTTCAAGAGGATTTTAATAGCGGTGCTCCGGTTGGATGGCAATTTACTCAGACTGTAGCGATTGGTAATAACACTTGTGGTGTTCCATCTCCTGATGGGTCTGATTTTATGTGGATGGGAAACACTTCTGTTAATCCTAGAGATATGACAACTGTCGGATTTGATTTAACACTAGGAGGAACAATTTGTTTTGAAATGCGCTACTCTATTCAAGGAGATCCTGCTCCTTGTGAAGGACCAGATGAACCTGATGAAGGAGTTTTTCTGCAATATTCAATTGATAATGGGGTTACTTGGATAACTATTAATTATTGGGATCCAAATGGAGGGAATGATCCTAATTTAACCAACTGGAATCAGTATTGTGCGACAATACCAGCCGGAGCTATGACATTAAATACCATGATTAGATGGCATCAGGATGATGTTAGTGGTGCCGATTTTGATCATTGGGGAATTGACAATGTTATTATCACGCTTAATGACCCTACCTCAGTTATTACGTGGTTGCACGATGGTTTTTCATACCCGATGGGATCTGGTGGGGGAAATAATCCGACACAAGTTTGTTTAACTAGTAGTGGAACCTTTACGGCTCAAATTACGAATGGAGTTAATACTTGTACTCAAAGTATTACTGTAGAAGTTAAGAACCCCACAATGGTAGTTTCAGCAACACCAGATACTAGTCTCTGTCCTGGGCAGTGTGCACAACTTATAGGTGAGGCCAAGGTGTTAGTGAGCCCAGCTTCTACGCCAACTTTTTCTAATGCGGAAATAAATCTGATTGCTGGTAACCCTGCATTGCCATGTTTAAGTTTTGGCGGATGTACTTGTGCAGATGGGTCTAATGTGAGTTTAGGACAAAATTGTGCAGGTAATTTTGATGCTAGTATGAACATTAATGTGCAGGGACTTAATACTACTACTATCAGTTCAGGTTCAATAACAGGTGTTTGCATTTCAGATTATAATGTTAATCTTCTTGGGCTTTGTGGAGCTTTAAGTTTAGCTGATGTAGAAATAGTATTAATTTGTCCTAGTGGTACAGAAATTATTCTTGCAAATCGAGGATCGCTTTCTGGAAATTCAATTAGCAATATGTGTTTTGACCTTGGTGCTGGAAGTTATGGAGCAGCAACTTCGCCTTATACAGGAACATTTGCTCCTTTTAATTCATGGTTAGCACTAAATGGATGTAATGCTAATGGTGTTTGGTCATTAGAATTAAGGGGAGCAAATTCTGAGTTCTGTTTGCCGACAGGAAGTGTAGGCGGTTGGTCTATTAGTTTTGATGATCCAGAAATAAGCTATCCAGCTAATTTTACTTGGAACCCAACAACTAACATGACAAATTCAACTACGCTAACTCCAACTGTTTGTCCTGTTGCTAATACTGTTTATACGATTACTGCTACCGATAGTAACAATTGTGTTGTTGCTACCGATAATGTGTCCATTACTGTTGCTCCATGTACTTGCATCATTAACAGCTTATCGGTAGTGCCTACTGCCTGTATCCCGGCTACTAATTTTTATGATGTAAGCGGGAGTATTGCTTTTGTAGATCCACCCACTACTGGAACGTTAACCGTTACAGATTGCCATGGAAATAATCAAGTATTTAACGCTCCCTTTGTTAGTCCTATAAATTATAATATTACAGGGATTAATTCTGATGGAGTTGCTTGCGATGTAACAGCTGTATTTTCAGCAGATCCTACTTGTACTTTTACTACAAATTATACCGCTCCTGTTGCTTGTCCTACGGTTTGTTCATTCACGTTTTTACAAGTAAATGTAGGAGCTTGTATTCCAGCGACCAATACCTATAATTTAGATGGATTTGTAAGCTTTACCGGAGCCCCAGCAAGTGGAACATTAACCATTACAGACAATTGTACCGGATTAGACACCGTAATAAACGCTCCCTTTACCTCCCCACAAAACTGGAGTATCTCAGGATTACCAGCAGGTGGAGCAGGAACGTGTGATGTAACAGCAGTATTTTCTGCAGATCCAGCTTGTACCATTAATTTAGGACCAGCTTTCGAATATTCCATCCCAGCATCTTGTATACCTCCTTGTGCATTTACGTTTTTGCAAGTCAATATAAGTGCGTGTGTCCCTGCAACCAACACCTATAATTTAGATGGCTTTGTAACCTTTACTGCCCCACCAGCAAGTGGAACATTAACCATTACAGATAACTGTACGGGATTAGATACGGTAATAAATGCACCATTTACCTCCCCTCAAAACTGGAGTATCTCAGGATTACCAGCAGGTGGAGCAGGAACGTGTGATGTAACAGCAGTATTTTCTGCAGATCCAACCTGTACCATTAATTTAGGACCAGCTTTCGAATATACTATTCCTGCCAATTGTGGTTGTCCAGCCAATGCAGGAACAGTAAACGTTAATACAGTAGGAAATGGACTAATAGATTATATCCTGTGTGACAATGACATTATCAACATCAATAGCAACGGAGACTTTACTGATCCACTAAATGTTGGTCCAATAGGTGGAATACCATATGATCCAGGGATTACCTATGCGATTTATAACTGTCCACCAACACCAGGGCTTAGACCTGACCTTGATCCTTGTTATACAGGATTTGTTACCGGAACTTTTCTTAATATGTCAGATCAAAACTTAAACGGAGCGGCCTTTGGGTTGTTAGGTGCTCTAACAACTCCACCTCCAGCAGGACCAGGGATTATCTTTACCAATAATACCGTTTACTATGCCCCCATTACACTATATGATACTGCATCCTTATCCTTTAATTTAGGTTGTGTTGCCGTTGGACCAGCAACAGCAGTAACCTATCTCCCATCAATATTAAGTTCCAATCCAATAGAAAATTGTTTAGATAGTAGTTTTACCATTACCATCAATGGAGGATACCCTCAATTATTAGGAGGAATATTTACTGCTAGTAATTTATTACCAGCCACAGCGAGTTTTGTAAATACAACAACTCCTAATGGAGGTACCTTTCAGATCAATGGTTTACAAAATGGAGATATGTATTCTTTTGATGTAGTCGATACCAATGGCTGTCCAATAGCCATAGCAGGAGGCCCATTTTCCGGATTACCTATTGCTAATGCCAATGTAGATGACACCGTTTGTTCATTCACCTATAACCTAAACGCTATTCCTAGTATTGGAACAGGAGCTTGGACAGGTCCTCCTGGACTTATCTTTAGCAACAATACCTCTCCCACATCCTCTATTACCGCTACTTCAGCTGGTACTTTTGCATTAACCTGGACAGAAGACAATGGAGGAGTCTGTACCTCAAATGATGTTGTCAACATTACCTTTTCTAATCTGGTACTGAACGCTACTTCTGCTCAAGCAACCTGTGGTAACAATGATGGTTCAATTACCATTACCATTACAGGAGGTGTTACTCCTTATCAATATAGTATTGATGGAGGAACTACTTTCCAGGCAGGCAATGTGTTTAATACTCTAACGAGTGGACCATATAATTTAGTAGTTACTGATGCCGCTTTATGCCAAATAACTGGTATTGAAAATGTAGGCAGCTCAGGAGCTCCAACCATAAACAGTGTAACAACAATTGAACCTTCTTGTAATGGAGTATGTGATGGAACTGTAACGGTAGTCGCTGCTGGTGGTAGTGGTGCCATCCAATATAGCATTGATGGAGGTACTACTTTTCAAGCAACGGGTACTTTTACCAACCTTTGTGCAGGTACTTTATTTTCATTTTTGGCACAAGATGCTTTAGGGTGTTCAGTAACCACCGATACCATTTTGTTTGATCCTCTTCTCTTGGTCATTGATTCTGTTCCTCCAATTGATGCACTCTGTTTTGGAGCAAATGATGGAGCATTAACTATTTTTACTTCTGGTGGAACGGGTACTATAACTTATAGTATTAATAATGGAACGACTTTTTTACCAACTGCTACTTTCAACAATTTAGCTCCAACAATACCTCCTGCTGTATATGACATTATTGTTCGCGATGCCAATGGATGTACTGCTAATACTACTGCTACTATAGCTGAACCAACAACCATTATCATTCCTCCTCCGCTTATTACTAACGTAAGTTGTTTTGGAGCTTGTGATGGTCAAATTGTAATTACTCCTTCAGGAGGAACTCCTTTTACTACGGGAAGCCCTTATACTTACGCTTGGTCTTCTGGTGGTAATTCTTTTACCGAAAGTAATCTTTGTGTAGGGAATTATACGGTTAGGGTTACTGATGCTAATGGGTGTTTTATTGACTCTACTTTTACTGTTATAGAGCCTGCCAATTTAACCGCAATAACTGCTTCACAAAATGCAAATTGTAGTTCACCTGATGGCTATGCCGCTGTATTTAATGTTACTGGAGGTACAGGCCCTTACACCTATGATTGGGGGGCTGGACCAACAACTAATGATACTTTATTCAATTTAATTCCTGGTAATTATTCTGTAACTGTAACTGATGCAGCTGTTCCTGTAGGTTGTGCAATTACTTTTAATATTACTGTTGGTAATAACCCTAGTTTTACTGCAAGTATTACTTCTTCTACGATTCCTTCTTGTAATGGAGGTGCTAATGGAACAGCAACTGCTGATGGTTCTGATCCAACAGCCACTTATCTTTTTCAATGGGATGCTACTGCGAGTAATCAAACCTCTCAAACAGCTGGTGGTTTGGCTGCCAATACTTATACTGTTACGGTTACTGATCAAGCTACTGGCTGTACTGACCAAGCTACTATTACCATTGGAGAACCTACTCCTGTTGTAGTTACTGCTACTAGTCCTATCACCATTTGTTCAAGCCAAAGTGCCAGTTTAACTGCTACTGGAAGTGGTGGTAGTGGTAGTGGATATACTTACAATTGGGATAATGGTACCTTTATAGGTGCCACTTATACGGTTTCTCCTCTTGTTAATACGACTTATACGGTCTTTGCAATAGATGCAAATGGGTGTACTTCTGCTTCTGTTAATGTAGATGTAATTGTTCGATTCCCATTGTCTGTTGTAGCAAGTCCTTCGGACACCAATATTTGCTTAGGTCAATCTGCTACTATTAATGCTACTGCATTTTTTGGGTTAGGAAGTAATTACCAATTTGCCTGGAGTAATGGTTTTAATGGTCCAAGTCAAGTAGTTTCTCCTACTGTAACTACTGTTTATACTGTTTTTCTTAATGATGGTTGTTCTCCTCAGGTTTCTGCAACAGTTACTATTAATATTGACCCCTTACCTGTTATCGACTTTTTAGTAGATGATATTGATGGATGTGAGTCCCCTCAACAACTCTTTACTTTTCATAACATTCCCGGTGCAACTGATAGTACCTTAACCTGGACTTTTGGTGATGGAACAAGCATCAGTGGTTTAGCAACTAATTTTAATCCTAATGTTGATACTGTTACTCATACGTATTCTTCTGGCTCAGGAACTTTTGATGTTACGCTTACGGTAACCACAACTGCTGCTGCTGGTAATTGTACGAATACTTTACCTAAACCTGCTTATATCACAATACACCAAAACCCAATTGCTGATTTTACAATGAACCCGAATCCTGCAACAATGTTTGATCCTACTATTGATTTCTTTGATCAATCAACTTCTTTTGCTGCTCCTCCAATACTCAGTTATGCTTGGGATATTGGTGGTCTTGATTCTAGCTTTTTACAGAACCCTACTTATACTTTCCCTTCGGATACTGGTAATTATTTAATCTATTTAACGGTTACTGATTTTAATGGTTGTATGGACACCTCTTCTAATACTGTTACTGTTCTGGGTGAGTTTGGTATTTATGTGCCTAATGCTTTTACTCCTGATGGGGATGCTCTAAATGATGGGTTCTTCCCTAATGGATTCGGTATCTCAGATCAGGATTATACTTTCTTTATTTTTGACCGGTGGGGAGAAGTGATTTATGAATCACATTCTAAATTTGAACCCTGGACTGGTACCTATAAAGGTAAAATCGTCCAAAATGGTGTCTATGTCTGGAAACTCCTATTTACTGATATCAACGGTGACCCGCATACCGAAATAGGTCACGTTACCATCGTTAAATAATCTATAACTCGAGTTTTTCTTTAAAATCTACAGGAATTCTTTTACCTATTCCTTTTGCCTTTGCTTTAATATCACCTTTAACCTGCAATTCTATATGACCTCCGCTAAGTACGGAAATTAAAATAGGTAAGGTATTTGACGCCATATCTTTTAACGTGGTTTTAATAATAAAACGATGTATTTTGTTTGACTTTTTGGGTAAAACAATTTTATTGTCAATGTTAGCCGTACCAATTCTATTTTTTTTAATTAATAATTCTAAATCAGAATCAACAATGCTTATTTTATAGTTGTTAGGATTTTTTATTTGCATCGCTACTTCAATTTCAATACCATTTTTTGTGAAATTTTTAACCCCGACATCAGTAACTTGTACCATTTCTACCTCTTTATATTGGATACATCCTGAGATAGATAATGCCAATAAGAAAATAAAAGAATAGTTAACTAGGTTGCTCATACAAATTGAAATGATTACTTATGGTATTCAGCAAAATATTTATAAAACAAAGGAATCGTTTCTATCCCTTTAAAATAATTAAATACACCATAATGCTCATTTGGAGAATGGATGGCATCAGAGTCTAATCCAAATCCCATTAAAACAGATTTTAAACCTAATTCTTCTTCAAATAATGCAACAATAGGAATGCTTCCCCCACTTCTAACAGGAACAGGAGTTTTACCAAAAGAATCTTCCATTGCTTTTTTAGCAGCTTTGTATCCAACAAAATTTGTTGGGGTAACATAAGGAGTTCCTCCATGATGAGGCGTTATTTTTACAGAAACAGAACTAGGGGCAATATTTTTAAAGTACTCGGTAAATAATTGAGTAATTTTTTCACTATCCTGATGAGGAACAAGTCGCATTGAAATTTTGGCATAAGCTTTTGATGCAATAACCGTTTTAGCACCCTCACCAGTATAACCACCCCAAATTCCGTTCACATCAAGAGTTGGTCTTATAGAAACTCTTTCCATAGAAGAATATCCTTCTTCTCCATGAATGTCAGCTAAATCAATAGATTTTTTATATTCCTCAACATCAAAAGGAGCTTTAGATAATTCTAATCGATCTTCTTCACTTAAAATTTCAACGTCATTATAAAATCCAGGAATTGCTATATGGTCCTTATCATCTTTCATTTTAGCAATCATTTCGCATAAAATATTGATGGGGTTTGCAACAGCACCTCCATACAATCCAGAGTGTAAATCACGATTTGGACCAGTAACTTCAACTTCAATATAGCTTAGCCCCCTCAAGCCAACAGTAATTGAAGGGGTGTCATTTGCTATAATTCCTGTGTCAGAAATTACAATTACGTCTGCTTTTAGTTTCTCTTTATTTTCTTTAACAAAAGTTCCTAAATTTTCTGAGCCAACTTCTTCTTCTCCTTCTATCATAAATTTAACATTGCAAGCTAATGAATCGGTTTTCATCATTACTTCAAATGCTTTTACATGCATATACATTTGGCCCTTGTCATCACAAGACCCTCTTGCAAAAATTGCTCCTTCGGGATGAAGGTCTGTTGTTTTAATTATTGGTTCAAAAGGTGGACTATCCCATAGGTTAATAGGATCAGCAGGTTGCACATCATAATGCCCATAGACTAAAACCGTGGGTAAATGGTCATCAATAATTTTTTCACCATAAACTATTGGATGCCCAGCAGTTGGACAAACCTCTACATTATCTGCGCCAGCCTGTTCCAGTTGTTTTTTAATTTCATCGGCAGTTTTAGCAGTATCAGCATCATAGGATGAATCTGCACTTACGGATGGGATTCTCAATAGATCTAGCAATTCATTTAGAAAACGATCCTTATTTTCGGTGATATAATTATTAATTTCAGACATAATTTTTATTATAAACGATGAAATTAGTAATTATTAGTTTTATTAAGGGGTATAAATGTTGAAATAATCTCAATTTTAGGAATCCAATGGCCTGTTATATTTTTAATGTACAAAGGCAACCATTTACTAGATTAGAAAGTCTTATCTATGTAATTTCGTACTTTGTCTTTGAAATGAAGAAATTCGTCTTAGTAATATTATCGTTTATACTTGTTATTGCTGCTAATGCACAAATAACAGTAAGTAACGCTGCACCCTACAACAGTGCTAATTACTTGGTAAACAATATACTGCTTGGTAATGGTGTTACAGCATCTAACGTAACTTATGCAGGACAAAGTGCTCAAATCGGTTTTTTTGCAGGAGGGCTAAACGGAGTACCAGCTTTAGGGCTTGATTCAGGAGTAGTTCTTTCTTCAGGTGATGTGAACGATATACCTCCAGGAGGGAATCAACCAGATGTTGGCCAATATTCAGGACCTGGGGATCCAGATTTACTGTCAATTGCACAGTCGGTAATCTCGAATCCACTTGCGGGATCTATTACTTCTATTAATGATGCTGCTTTTCTTGAATTCGATTTTACACCCGTTGGGGATTCTGTTAAATTTAGATTTGTTTTTGCTTCTGAGGAATACCCAGGAGCATTTGGAGGGGGGTTTATCAACTCGACTTTTAATGATGTTTTTGCTTTTTTTATCAGTGGACCAGGAATAGCTGGTCCCTACGCTGCTCCCGGTGGATTTCCTGGTGGTGCTATAAATGTTGCAGTTGTTCCTGGTACAAATATTCCAATTACGATTAGCTCAATATATGTTGATCCAACACAGACTCCTCCTTCGTTAAACCCCCAATATTATATTAGCAATACAACGGAACAAAGCCATGAATTTAATGGATTTACAACTCCTATCGATATTGAATTTGCAGTACAATGTGGACAAACCTACCATTTTAAAATTGCGATTGCTGATGCTCAAGATGATTGGTTAGATACTGGTGTATTCATTGAAGCTGGTAGTTTTTCAAGTAATTCCGTTACATTAAATTCAAATGTTGCTATTGGCGGTAATGATTCTGTTTTATTTGAAGGATGTGGTTCTGCACTTCTTGATTTTATAAGAACGAATACAGCCGATACAGCAGTTTTCAATTTTAATGTTACAGGTACGGCTGGAGGTGCCGACTATACGATTAGTGCGGATAGTGTTGTTTTTCTGCCTGGGCAAGATACGGTTACATTAACTTTTTCTGCACTTCAAGATGGATTAACAGAACCTTTAGAGACAGTAATCATTCAACTAGTACAAACTGTTTGTAGCATAATAGATACACAAACGGTGACCTTTTTTATAAGTGATTACCCTCAACCAATATTAACCACTCATGATACCTTGAAAAATTGTGGAAGTATTAATCCTGTCCCCGTTTGGGTTAATGTTTCTGGCCCTCCTTATACCACATTATGGAATACTGGAGCTACTACAGATACCATTTGGGTAAATCCCTTTGCTACCACGACATACTATGTTACGGTTTCGGATACTTGTGGAGTTTATGTAATTAATGATAGTGCCACAGTTACTGTAGTTAATTTAGCACCTATTGTTATAACAACATCCAATGATTCATCAAAATATTGTCAGCAAGATAGTATATGGGTGTATGCATCGGCTTCGGGAGGAGGTGGAGGTTTTACTTATAATTGGAACTCAGGAGGTGTTGGAGACAGTATATTTGTGAGTCCCGGAGTTACAACTACATACATTGTTGATGTTCAGGATGCTTGTGGAACCATTGCTCAAGATTCTGTTATTATAACGGTCCCCATTTTTGTTCCACTCACGAATCTTGTAACAACGAATGACACCATTATATGTGCTGGAGAAGTCGTTACTTTAAATGCCAATATAGCTGGTGGTGTTGGCACCTACTTATCTTGGAACAACGGCATAGGAAATGTGGTTCCAACTAATGTTAACCCTGTTGTAACAACGAATTATATTCTTACAGCACAAGATAGTTGTGGAGCCATTGTCCAAGATTCTGTGTTGGTAACAATAAACAGTTCTACTTTACAGGTTAGTGTTCCTAATTATACAATGAGTTGTTTAAATGAAAATGTAACCCTAACCGCTAATGTAGTTGGCGGCAACGGTAGCGAAACTTATTTATGGAGCACAGGAGCGATTACTACTTCGATTCAGGTTGCTCCAACAACAACAACAAATTATACGCTTACAGTTAATGATGTTTGCTCTAGTTATAATACTGTGGCAACGGTTACTGTACCTGTTTTTGCTCCACTCGTTTTGAGTGTAAACAATAACACTACCTTGAATTGTCCAGGTGACCCAATTGTATTATCCGCAAGTTTTGTCGGAGGAGCACAGCCTTCCTTACTCATTAATTGGAGTGATGGAATTAATAATTTTATAGGAAATAACATTACGGTTAATCCGACTGTTACCACTACTTATACAGCAACGGTTAACGATACTTGTGCTTTTGATAATTCTACCACCTCCTTTACCGTAACTGTACCTAACCATTCGCCTTTACAACTTGTCATGTCAAATGATACAACAATTTGTGCAGGAGATACATTAACCTTATTTGCAACGGCTTCGGGGGGAGATGGGACATATAATTATAGTTGGAATGGTGGTTTTTCAGCTAGTTCATTCCCGATTCAACCAAACTTTGATCGCAACTATTTTATTTCGGTTACTGATGGTTGTGGAACACAAGTAGATTCTATGGTTACCGTTAATGTTACAAGTTCTGAAGCCAATTTTTCTTATGAGTATATCTCTGAATTTACAGTTGAATTTACGGATTCTTCTTATAATAATATTATCTCAAATTGGTGGACATTTGGACTTAATGGATCAGGTTCAGGAACAAATCCAATCCATACTTTTGATACGGATGGAGCACATGATGTATTACTAATTGTGCAAGATATTAATGGTTGTTATGATACTATAATGAAAACAATTAGACCACCAATATTTATTTACGGTCCTAATTCTTTTACACCAGATGGAGATGGGGTTAATGATGTTTTTAGATTTAAGGGAATGGGGATTGAGTTTTATGAGCTTTTAATATATAACCGATGGGGAGAATTGATGTTTAAATCTTCTGATATAAAATTGGGATGGGATGGGACATATAAAGGTAAGCCTGTTCCACTTGGTGCATATATTTATAAGGTTAGAGCAGAATCTTTTGAAAAAAGGGTTTTTGAAAATATAGGAAGTATCTCGCTTTTCAAATAAGTATTTTTCCTGTCATTTCTTTCGGGATTTCTACATTAAGTAACTTTAAAATAGTAGGAGCAATATCTGCTAATTTTCCTTCTTTTATTTCAGAACTATCTTTATCAATTAGAATACAAGGTACAGGATTAGTACTATGAGCAGTATTTGGAGAACCATCTTCGTTTATCGCGAAATCTGCATTTCCGTGATCAGCAATAATGATAAATGAATATCCGTGTTCAATTCCTTTAGTTACAATTCTTTCTAAACAATTATCTACTTTTTCTGCAGCAGTTGTAATGGCTGAATAAACACCAGTATGTCCAACCATATCTGTATTGGCAAAATTCAGGCAAATGAAATCAGCAGTTTCATTTGCTATTTCGGATAAAATGGATTGAGTAACTTCTTCAGCACTCATTTCGGGTTGCAAATCATAAGTAGCCACTTTTGGAGAATCAACCATCAATCTTTTTTCACCAATAAACTCTTCTTCTCTTCCTCCTGAAAAGAAAAAAGTAACGTGAGGATATTTTTCCGTTTCAGCAATTCTTATTTGAGATTTGTTGTTGTTTGCTAAAACTTCACCAATAGTGTTTTGCAGATTTTCTTTATCATAAACTACATGAATGTTTTTGAAATCCTTTTTGTAATTGGTCATTGTAACGTAGTACAATGGAATGGTTTTCATTTCTTCCTCAATCAAATCCTTT
The DNA here is from genome assembly GCA_029262915.1 of Flavobacteriales bacterium. Classification (GTDB taxonomy): domain Bacteria; phylum Bacteroidota; class Bacteroidia; order Flavobacteriales_E; family Vicingaceae. Next base: position 435 of record JAJCYN010000196.1, on the reverse strand, counting down.
TGGGTTAATGCAATGGTAATTTCTCTACACCTATCCGTTCTAAAGTTGAAGCAGATGACCACATCATTTTCATTGATTCTACCTATGGGATTATTTTCGGAGTCAACTTTTACAATGGGTTTTATAAATTCATCAGTTACGCCCTCATTATACGATTTTTGAATTGAATCGCTTAAACCTGTGCTGTTTTCTCCTGTACCAGCTAACAGCAAATCGTAGGCATATTTTACCCTTTCCCAACGATTATCTCTGTCCATAGCATAATAACGGCCAATAATAGAGGCAAGCTTTCCATTAGAATTAGTTAAATGTTTTTCTAATGCTTCAATTTGCCTCTTTCCACTTTTTGGGTCACAATCTCTACCATCAGTAAAAGCATGAATAAAAACATCGTTAACATTATTTTCTTTTGCTAAATCACATAACTTATATAAA
>JAJCYN010000195.1 GCA_029262915.1 Flavobacteriales bacterium | reverse complement strand
CAATGTTGGAATTCCCGCCAACACAAGGCTAAAACCTCCCAACACCGGTTAAAACCGAATTTCTAAAGGCTGTATTTTCGATAAATCGAAGGATATTTCATATCTTCGCTTTACCAAAACTCGCCTTAACCTTTGACCATTAAACGAGAATTTAAAACTCCCTAAACACATTCACATCAACTGAGTCCAATACTTCTATTTCCGTAAGTTGGCTTCTTCCTCTATCACCTGCCAATAGAATGTTTCCGTACATTTTGTAATCTGTCCAAGGTGTTGTAAAGCGAGGTAAAGAATCAGAAGCAATACTAAAATAAGCCCATTGGTTTACTAACATCTCAGTTGTGTCAACATATACCCAATACTTGTTTTCAGGGGTATCACCAATTTCATTAAAGGTTAATTCTAATACGTGACTATAAACTCCACCTTCAGCAGTATCGATATTCAAGTATTTTAATGTAGTTTTAGAGTCTTTTAATTTAAAAGGCATAAACAACCAATAAGCATCATTTATCCATACGCTTTCAGCCATTTCAGTATATTTTTTAATCGAATCTGGTTCTGTTTGCTCAACTCCATCTAATTTAATTATACCTTGGTGAGTAAAAATATTAGTAATAAAAATGTTACTATCGCTTTTTCCAAACTGAATCCTTACATCACCACTTTCTTTGTTCCATAGTAATGTTCTTGCTCCAAAAAAATTCCAGCTTACCACTTTTAAATCATCCCAAGCTTGTCGCCCTCCCATATTTTCCATCACAACATTCGCAATTTCTATCGCTTTAGCATCCGAATTTACCTCATCAAAACCTTCTGCTGCTGGATTGATTTCTATTTCAGCAGAAACTTCTTCATTAGTCTCAAAAGAAGCTTCTTCAGCACAACTGAATAATATTAATGTAATTAATATAAAGCTTAGATCTTTTATCATGCTGTTTTTTTTATACAATCACATTATCTTTAAAGAAACTAGAGTACTTTTGGTCTGTACCAAGAATATGACTAAATAACCAATCCTTTAAAAAAGTTATTATATCCATCGTCATAGGGATTTTTCCTTCTTCGAATCCTTTTTGAAAATCTGCTACTTGTGCTATGAATTTTTCGTGCTCTTTTTTATGTTCTTCTGTTTCTGCATAACCAAACTTTTCAAAAACAGCTTCTTCAGCTTTAAAGTGAACTTGAGTATATTCCACTAAACCCTCAATTATTTTTAATAATGATTCATGCGTTCCTCCGCCTCTTAATTCATCAAAAATATCATTAATCATTTGGACTAGTTTTTTGTGTTGATTGTCCATACTATCAACCCCAACACTATATTTTTCCTCCCATTTAATTAGTCCCATAAATTATGTTTTATCTTTTTACTTCCCTTTTTTCTTCAACTGTTCATTACGGCTATTTCTCTGCATTGGGTTTTCTTTACCATCTGCACCCCAGCCATATTGTTTTTGTTTATGTAATTTAAATTTAGACAATTGCGTTTTTCTTGGCCAGTTATTATCGTTCAAGTTAATATCAGCAGTTTCTAACCATGGATCCATTTCAATACTTGTAACTTCTTTCTTAAAGAAGAATACTTTAGAAACATTCTTGTCATTTTGTTTCCAGATTTCAGCAGGGATCCTCACTTCTTTAGCAGACCCATCTTTAAACGTAAAGTTTAAAATAATTGGCATTACCAAACCACCTTTGTTTTCGAAATCAACATTGTAATAATTAAAATTTGTTTGCAAAATTTTAATATCATCCTCACTTAACTTCGTCAAATACTTATCATATTCTTCTTCGTCAACCAAGGTAGGTTCAAACGGATCGTATTTGTTATAAAAATCAAGAATTTCTGGATCCTTTTCACTGTACACTTGTTTAAGCTCTGTTTTGTTTCTCGTTACACCAATATGAACAGGTTCTGCATTTTCTAACTCCTTTGTAATGGCCTTTTCTATAGCTGGATTTTTTGTATCAATTTTAAACCATTCTACATTCTCTATTGCCATATCACAATGATCCGTTGTAAAGAACCAACCTCTCCAAAACCAATCTAAATCAACTCCCGAAGCATCTTCCATTGTTCTAAACAAATCTGCCGGTGTTGGGTGTTTTAATTTCCATCTTTCTGCATAAGTTTTAAAGGCAAAGTCAAACAACTCTCTACCCATAACTGTTTCTCTCAAAATATTTAAAGCAGTAGCTGGTTTTCCATAAGCATTGTTCCCAAATTGTTGTATCGATTCTGAATTAATCATAATTGGAGAAATGTATCTTTTGTCTCCTTTCATATAATCAACAATTTTATGTGCTGGACCTCTTCTTGATGGATAATCTCTTTCCCATTCTTGTTCACACAAATACTGAGTAAATGTGTTTAATCCTTCATCCATCCAAGTCCATTGTCGTTCATCTGAATTAATTATCATTGGGAAAAAGTTATGTCCCACTTCGTGAATAATTACTCCAATCATAGCATATTTTGTACGCTCAGAATAGGTTCCATCTTTGTTTGGCCTTCCTCCATTAAAACAAATCATTGGGTATTCCATTCCTATACTTTTAGAATGTACTGAAATAGCCACTGGGTAAGGATAATCTACCGTGTGTTTTGAATAAGATTCTATGGTATGAGCAACTACTTTTGTACTGTACTGCTCCCATAATGGATTTCCTTCTTTAGGGTAATAGCTCATTGCCATAGTAGAATGACCATTATACTTTACAGTCATGGCATCCCAAATAAACTTACGAGAGCTTGCAAAAGCAAAATCCCTTACATTGGTAGCACTAAATGACCAAGTTTTTGTTCCTTTTGCTTTAGACTTTTCCTTTTCTTCTGCTTCCGTTTGATTGACAATCATAACTGGTGTTACATATTCTGATTGTGCTTTTTTAAATCGTGTTCTTTGCTCTGAAGTTAATACAGATGAAGCATTCGTTAATGTTCCTGTTGCTCCAACAATATGATCTGAAGGAACTGTAATGTTTACTTTAAAGTCACCAAAAGTTAAGGTGAACTCTCCACGTCCTAAAAACTGTTTGTGTTGCCACCCTTCAACTTCATTATAAACAGCCATTCTTGGATAAAACTGAGCAATGGTATATAAGTAATTCTCTTCATCCTTAAAATATTCATAGCCAGATCTTCCTCCAATTTCATCACGATTATTAACGTTATACCACCAACCTATTTTTACAGAAATTGTTGCTCCTGAAGCTAAAGGTGTTGGCAAATCAATTCGCATCATTGTTTTATTTACGGTGTATTTTAAATCTTTACCCGACCCACTTTTTACGTATTCCAATTTAAAACCTCCATCAAAATCATTGTGCATCCGAGCCAACTCGTTAAAAGTCATGCTTTCTCCCATTTTGTTAGTAGAAATAAGTTTAGTATCAGAATCTTTGGCTCTCATATTTTGATCCAACTGAATCCATAAATAGCTCAATTTATCAGGAGAATTGTTTTTATAAGTAATCGTTTCCTTCCCCTTGATGGTTTGTTTTTCATCATCTAAAGTAAGATCAATAACATAACTTGCTTTTTGCTGGTAGTACTTATGTCCAGGGGCACCAGAAGCTGTTCTATACACATTTGGTGTCGCTAACTCTTCCTTAAGTTGTTTAAACTTGTTATAGTTATAGTTCTCTTGAGCAAACAGCTGCCCTACTCCAATAATTACTGCTAATAAAATATATATTTTCATAATTTAATTCTTGAGTTCGTGAGTCTCACTCACTTTGCCTTTGTTTA
>JAJCYN010000194.1 GCA_029262915.1 Flavobacteriales bacterium | reverse complement strand
GGCAAAAAAAGAAGAAACACTTCAACAAGCTGCTGAAATTTTAAACAATGTTTAAAAAAGAACAAATTATAAAACAACAGTAAAATCTTCTTTTAATATTTATTACTTTCAGCACTTCAACTATTGAAAAATGAAGTGTTTATTTTTTGTTTTAATGTTATTATGCAGCTTCTTCTTGATGCAAAAAGAAAGTAATGCTGCTATTTCATTGGGTAACGATTCTATCAAAAGCGATGTATATTATTTTGTTTCTAACCGAAACAATACTGATGGAAAATATACAATGTATAAAGCTCGGACAAACCAAAGTGGAATTTCTTCTTGTTTAATTAAAGGTAATTTTGAAGTAGATGGATTTCCTCAAATGCGAAAAGCAGAAATTGCTATCCATAATATTTCTAATGATGAATTGGTTGGAATTTACAATACCAATCCAAAAACAGGGAATTACCTTGTTATATTGGCTCCAAATGTTAAGTATGAGTTTGTGATTAATGCTTATGGTTATGCTCCCATTAAAAAAATAGTTGAAGTACCCAGTTTTGCAAGTACTAATGTTCTTGAAGAAATCTCTACTCAAAAAATAAGTTTAAAAGTTGAGGGTGAAAATGTAGCCATTAACTTGAATAGTTGGATTGTAGAAGAAAAAGAACCTACTATCTTTTTATTAACAGTTTATAACGAAGATAAAGAAGAAGCACATAATGTAGAGTTGTATCAAGCTACGGAGGATGAATTGCAAGAATCAACAGAAAGAGATAGAAGGAGGTTAAAAGAAACCGATTTTGGAAATATAGATGAGTTGATAAAATCTCAAGCAGCAGCAGAAAATAAAAAACCTGAGTTGGCAAATAAGGCTTTTAATAGCAAAGATTTTCATACAGCCATTGAAATTTATTCTCAATTGTTAAAATTAGATGCAGATGACCCAACGTATAACTATCGAAAAGGAATAGCCTTATTTTACACCAATAAAAATAAGTTAAAAGCATTACCTTATTTAAAAAAGGCATCAGCATCACCTCAAATACCTTATGATGTATATTATTTTATGGGTAAATCATATCATTTATGGTCAGATTTTGCAAAAGCACAAGTTGCTTATGAAACTTTTAAAAGTAAGGCAACAGAAAAAGAGTTTAACAACTTAAATATTGATCGATTAATTGAAAATTGTATCAATGGGAAAAAATTAATGGATGAACAATTAAATATGCAAATTGTAAACAAAACACCACTTGATATTAATAAACTTCCAAAAGGTTATCCACTTGCTTTGGTGGCTGATAAATTGCAGAAAAAAACAAAATTCTTCATTTCTCCAATTGATGCAAAAAAGAAGGAAAAAATGCTAATGTTTAAAACAGAACGAAACGAGATGATACAAACCAGTTATGGATTGGATGATAAAAATGGGAAGGATTTGTATTCCAACATGTTGATAGGAAGTGATAAGTGGGGCGTTCCTAAATCGTTGGGAGAGAATATAAATACAACTTATGATGAAGATTACGCTTACGTTTCATTGAACGGTAGAACAATGTATTTTTCATCTAAAGGACACAATAGCATTGGAGGATATGATATTTTTGTAGTTACAAGAAAATCAACCACTTCTCCGTGGGGGAAACCTAAAAATATAGGTTATCCGATTAATTCTCCTTATGATGACATATTATTTATGCCGGATTTAACAGGTGAAATGGCTTATTTTTCATCTAACAGAAGAAGTCCAACAGGAGGATATAATTTTTATGAGATTAAAATGCCAAAACCACCTTTACCGTTAACAGTAATTAAAGGTCATTTTATGACTAGCGATTCTATTCCAAATTTTATGGCATCAATTGCAGTTTACAATACAAATAACCAAGAAATAGTTGGAATTTATAATACCAATGCAAATACTGGTAATTTTTTAATGGCACTAATGCCAGGAGTTAAGTATGAATATATTTTGGAATGTGAAGGATTTAAAGAACATACTGCTTATGTAACAGTGCCTGAACAAACAGAATTATTTGCTTTACGCCAGAATATTCGTTTGAAGAAAGAGGCTGCCTTTGAAATTTTAAAAGTGGACAATTTTTTTACTAAACAAGAAGCTGAAAACGCTCCTGAATACAAATTTTCTAAAAAGGATTTTGCAGATAAAGAAAAAGAAACAACAAGCAAAAAAGACTTGCCAGAAAGATTTTTGGGAAATAGAAAACCGAATTCAGAAGAACAACAAATTTTAGCAAGTGCTGAACAATTTTTTATGAATAAACAATACATTAAAGCAACAAAACAATTTGCAAAAGTTACTCCAGTTGTTGATCTTAATGGTAAACAAAGTTATTATTATGGGAAGGCACTTTTTAATGTTTCAAGAGAGTATGAAAAAATATTAGTGTATTTAGAAAAAGCTGGGATGGATAAGAACACACCTTATGATGTGTTTTATATGTTGGGGAAAACAAATCATTATGCCTATCGTTTTGAGCGTGCTGTTAAAGCTTTTGAAA
>JAJCYN010000193.1 GCA_029262915.1 Flavobacteriales bacterium | reverse complement strand
TATGGGAGCACAGGGGGTTTGTGCTACAGTTCACGATATTACTCAGGCTCCTTTATTTACAACTATTACGCTTGAGGTACTCGATAAAGAAATTTGGATTAAGGAGGGAGCTGATACGACAGTAATTCGAAAAGCGGTGCCGGAGGATTGTATTTTACTTTCTGCAAAAGATTTTATTGGTGATGGAATTGGTCTAACACAGGCTGATCCTCTGCCTCATCAGCAAGTGTTAGATAAAGATGAATTGTTAATAGTTAAAACTTACATTAATAATATTAATGTTCAAATAAGGGCTTCTGCAGCAAGTCATGGATATACCGTTGTTGATATGTTTTCTTTTATGGGCTCATTAACCTCTGGGATGAATTTTGATGGTATCTCATTAAATACTAAATACATTGAAGGAGGAGCCTATTCTTTGGATGGACTTCATCCTAATACGAAAGGATACGCAATGGTGGCTAATGAGTTTATTAGAGTTATTAATGCTGAATTCGGGTCTACCTTAAGGCCAGTTAGCATTGGAAGTTATAGAGGAATTACTTTTCCATAAAAAAACACCTTTACGTGCTGTAAAGATGTTTTTCTGTTTTTTTTATCCAATTAAACTACCTTCTAATCACTTTATGAGAATAAGTAACTTCAGAAGAGGTTATTCTAACAAAATATATTCCTAGCGGTAAACCAGCGAGGCTAACCTTATTGATATAAGATTGAACGTTTTGCGTAGAAACAATTTCTCCCATAATATTTATTATCGATATGGTGGCATTATTGGTATTTAATTCTACTGTTAATTCATCATTAACTGGATTAGGATAAATTAAAGCGTTAAATGGGTTGTTAGCCAATTCATGAACACTTACGTTAGGATTGGTGGTACAGTTTTTTTGAGTTGGCTTTTGCAAATTACCAGGGTTACAATCAAGTATATTGTAAAGAAATACTGCTAAACTATTTTTATTATCTTGTAAAATAGCTGCAGAATTAACGTAAGGTGGATGATCACCTCCAGAGTACTGATCAAACGAATGGTAGGTGTTGAGGTTATTCATTCTAGTATTAACCATACCACTTCCACAAAGATTAACTGGAGTGTTTCCATTTAAAGGGAATCCACAATTAAATTGAACAGTCTGATCACCAGTAGCGTGAGAACCATACCAGGGAACATCATTAGCGTCAATAAAATTAGTATCGGCTACGCCACCTGCAAATCCAAAGGTTCCGTTTGTTCTTGAACAAAATCCTGGGTTACCACTGTTGCCTTCCAATCCACCCAACTGAGTTAACCATGTTTGCCATAAAGATGCTCCAGACTCCGGGAGATCTGTTATGGTATCTACATAAGTTAGGTTCATTGCTAAAATACCTCCAGCAGAAGATCCTCCAAAAAATATTTGTTCAGGATTAATTTTGTAAATGTCAGTAGTTGCTGCATCTTGTTTAAAAAACCGAACTGCAGCCTTACCATCTTGGATCGCATTAAATACTACTTTAACCGTTGTTTGTTCAGCAATTAAATCAAATGCACTCGTTGCTAATCGATAGTCTATTGAGGCACAGACATAACCTTTTTTTGCGAGTTCGGTAGCCATAAAAACCACATCCGGATCAGTTTTTGACCCACCAATAAAAGAGCCGCCATGAGCCAATAATACAACTGGCCTATTGGTTTCCGTGTCTCCCTGCGGAGTATAAATATCCATCATTAAATTAATAGTATTGCCAATAAGATTTACGTTACTGCCGTATTGTATGGTAGTTACATCTACATTTGTAAAAATATCGGTTTGATACCTGCCATTGCATTGGCCAGAAATGTATAACGTAGCTAATAAAGCTATTGAAAGAAGATAGGTTTTTTTCATTGTAATTAGATTTTTTAGATTAAATAATACTATGTACGCATAGTATATTTTTTGTTAAAAGTACGAATTAACATGGAAAGACTAACTATTTTTTTTTACATAAAAACAGCAATTCTTAGTATCCTAAATAGTTTGATTTCTAAAAATCAATAATTTACTTTTGTAAATATGAAATTAGCTGTTGGAAATAAAGTTAAGTTTATTAATGAGAACCTTGAGGGAGAAGTAAAAACCATTATTTCGGAAAAAATAGTGTTGGTGAGTTGTTCGGATGGATTTGATTATGAGGTTTCAATTAATGACATATTAATTATAGGGGAGGATAATCAACATGTTTATAATGTTGATGTTACAGAAATAACTACTAAGCTAATTTCCAACAATAAAAAACAAGACAAAAAAGGTTTACTAAGTAAATACATTGATTCTAATAAATATAAATACGAAAGTGTGCTGGAAATTGATTTACATCTAGAAGAATTGGTTGAGTTTCCTGAAAAATTAGATGACTGGCAGAGGTTGCACACTCAAATGCAACATGTTAAAAATTGTTTGAGTGCTGCCATAGATGAAAATATAAGAAAAATTGTATTTATACATGGGGTAGGTACTGGAGTATTAAAAACAGAACTCCATAATTATTTATCAGGCTTTGATCATTTAATTATTGCAGCAGCAGATTTTCGAGAATATGGAGTTGGTGCGACAGAGGTAATTATTAAAAATTAGAATTTTCTGATTAGAATTCTCTAATTTTGCTGAGCAAATCGTTCTATCGCTTCATTTTATTATGAAGAGGAAAGTCCGGGCAGCATAGAGAATCCGACCTAATGAAAGTTAGGGTGTTCTGAAAGAAATTGAAGGATAACAGCTAGTGCAACAGAAATAGACTACCG
>JAJCYN010000192.1 GCA_029262915.1 Flavobacteriales bacterium | reverse complement strand
GTTTCCTAAACTGTAGATCTAGGTTCGATTCCTAGCGGGGCTACAGAATCAAAAAATATCTCTTGATTGCCAATTAGTTACTGTTTTTATGTGCATAATACGTACGGCTCTTAAATTGATTTGATTTCTTTATATCTTATTTGTTTTGAAAAAATATTTTAATCTTAGTATTATTAATTACTATTAGGGTTAATTCGGTTTTCTCAAGTCTGTAAAATCATATCTGGCAAACAAATTAAATTTATTTATCTAAATTTGTTCAGCGTTTCTTTAAAGCAAAAACTCCTTTATTATGTTAGTTTTTAGGTCTTTATTTCTATTAATTATTTTGTGTGCAGGAAGTATTATTTCTGCACAACACTATATAGAGATGGATAGCTTGGAAAAGAATATAATTAATTCTTCAGATTCAATTAAAGCAGAAAAATTAAGTGATTTTGGGAGAAAAAAATACGGAGAAGAAAAGTATGCTAGTGCACTAATGTATTTCAAAAAAGCATTAAGCTATAACATAATAGAAGGCTATGAAGAAAGGCAAATGGGGAATTATACCAATATAGGAAACTGTTATTTATTTTTGAGTGCTTATGATGAAGCTATAAACTATTATTTTAAGGCTCTTAAAATCAATGAAAAAAGAGGTCATAAAGAAGATATAGCTAAATCCCTAAATAATATTGGAAACATATACATTCAAACAGGAGATTATAAGACTGCACTTGATGATTATTTATTAAAATCACTTAAACTCTTACAGCAGATTGGTAATGAATTAGACATTTCCAAAAGTTTAAATAATATAGGGATGACCTATTCTAACATGGGAGAACAAAAAAAAGCACTTGATTTTTTTCAGAAATCATTAGTTATTAGAGAGAAGCTCGGTAATAAAAGTGAAATATCAAGTGTCATTAACAATATTGGATATGTTTATTTAGAAACAGGAAAAGAAGATTTAGCAATTAAAAATTTCAGAGAAGCTTTTGATATGTGTCGCGAGGTAGATGACAAACTTGGAATGGCTATTGGGTTTTTAAATATGGCTCAATTCTTCTATGATAAAAAAGAATTTGCCAAAGCTCTTCCTCATGGACAAGAATGTTTAAATATTTCAAAAGAAATACAAGCTATGAGTATGATGAGTGAAGCATATAAAATTTTATCTGAGATACATACTGCAATGGGTCAGCACAATAAATCTTTAACCTACTATAAATTATTTTTCACATTTTATGATAGCTTATTTAATGAACAAAGTAATAACCATATAGCTGATATAAAAATTATTTATGAAACTGAAAAGAAAGAAGCAGAAATTGAAGTAAAAAACTTTAAAATATCTGAAGCGAAAAAATGGAATATAACACTAATCATAGGAATTTTAATAGTACTATTATTTTCAATTATTTTCTTTTTTCAGAAAGTTAATTTAAAAAGAGCCTTTAACGTTTTAGTTCAGAAGAACCTCGAAATTCTTAAATCAGAAAAAAAAGAGTCTTTAGGTAGCTTTTCTTCTTCTGTTAAGTCAACTGATAACAATCAAATTAAATACACAAATTCTGCAATGAGTTTGGAACAAAAAGAGGTAATTTTTAACTTAATTGTTGATGCCTTTGAAAATAAAAAAGTGTACTTAAAACAAGATTTATCAGTAAGAAAACTTGCAGATGATTTAAAGACCAATAAGGCGTATATTTCTCAAGTTATAAATGAGAGGTTTCATCAAAATTTCAATACTTTTATTAATGAATATCGGATAAAAGAAGCAAGAAGATTATTGTCAGAAAAGGAAAATTGGAACTTAACAATAGAAGCAATTGCTAATAATGTTGGATTTAATTCAAAATCGGCTTTTAATACTGCCTTTAAAAAATTTACAGGAATTACTCCTTCCTACTTTTTAGATTCAGTAAGGACTAAAAAGTATAGCTAACACAATATGAACTGATTCCTAAATCAGTACTATCAATTCCTAAATCAGAACATCTTCTTGTTGTGTCTTAAAATTTTCAGCAATAAATTAGCATTGCTATGAGATAAAAGAACTCATATATAAAAAATGTTGATATGAAAACTATATACAAATCAGGTATTATACTTGTAATATCATTGTTAAGTAATTCAATTTATTCTCAATCAGATGGTTGTCTGGGAGTACCAGCAATAAATTCTAATGGTGGTTGTGCTACGCAATCATATAGTTTGCCTAGCTCTTATAGTGGCTCAAAACCCTCATGTATTGGAGGAGGACCAACTAGAAGTGATGGCTGGTATAGTTTTGTTGCTACAGGAACAACAACGACTATTGATGTTACAGGAGTAGGAGAAAGTGTAGCTGTAGCTATTTATACAAGTTGTGGCAGTGGAGAACTTACTTGTAGTGGTCCAGGAACATCCGTTTCAGCTGTAACTACAACAGTAATTGGCACTACTTATTACATTCAAATTTATCGAGCAACAGGAAGTGGTTCTGTTTCGGGTACAATATGTGTACATGCTCCAAACACATCTACTCCGCCTGTACCAGGCTCTCCAAACCCCAATACAAGTTGTAATCCAGAGCCCTCTATTACAGATGTTACTGGTGCAGATTGTGGTTCTCCAACAATTTTTAATTTAGATGCTTCTGGACATGTTGGAGGAACTGGAGGTGGGTTTGGTCCTCCTGCTTGTGAGTTTGCATTGTGCCCATTTGCTTGTGCTGCTGGTGCAGATGTAGATTGTGATGGAGTATCTGATCTATCGTTTTCTGTTGAAAATTCGATATGGTTTCAGTGGTGTAATCCTTATGCTGTTCCAACACAAGCTGTTTTAGGTTTTGACGAGCCAGGAGATGGAAGTTTATGTAATGTACAAGGAGCTGTTTGGGTTGGTTCAGGATTAAATAATGCAACAATAGAATGTGACAATCCCCAGCATCAAACGTTTAGTCAATCAAGCGGAGTAGCAGACGGATTTACATTTACAGTAATAGTTCCTGTTGGAGAATGTGCTATTTTTATGATAGACGGCTGGAATGGGGCACAATGTAATAGCGTTTCTGTTATTTCTCCCTGCGACATATTTGCAATTACACTCCCTATTACACTTACAAAATTTGATGGCTACCATAAAGAAAGTAACACAAATTATATCTATTGGAGCACTTCAACAGAAATAAATAACGATTTTTTCACTTTAGAAAAAAGTAGTAATGCGACAGATTGGGAGTTAGCAACAACAATTAATGGAGCTGGAAATTCCAATTCAATGCTAAATTATAATTGGATAGATAATGATCCTTATCCTAGTATTACATACTATCGTTTAAAGCAAACCGATTTTGATGGAAAATTTGAGTATTTTCAGATAATTGCTATTAACTCAAAAGAATCTGGTGCATTTGAGATTTCAGACCTTTTTCCTAATCCAACAACAGGCCTTGTTAATTTTACCTATAAAGGAAATGATGATAAAGAATTGTTAATTCAAATTTATAATCCTGTAGGTGTTTTAGTAAAAGAACAATTAATTAATAATTTGCAAAACAATGTTCAAAATACCATTAAGGTTGCAAATTTAGCAGAAGGGCTTTATTTTATAAAATTTTTGCAAGAAGATAATCAGAAAACCAGCAAATTGCTAATAAACCACTAAATAAAAATATTAATTCATAAAAGTTAGTTTAAGTATCTTCTGTCTGAAGAGGGAATACTTATTAAAAGTAAAAAAATGGAATTGATAATTAACAAACTATTTAATACTTTTTATTTCAAGAATTCAAGAATCACTATTGGTGAAAAAGTTCTAGCTATAGTAATTGGGATTGCTCCTTTTCTTATTGCTGTTATTTATTTTATTAATAAATAGGGGTTTTTTTAGTAATTAATACTTTTGTACAGGTCGTATAAATCATACGAAAACACCTACTTAAATAAGTATTATATAAAATAAAATTTAAGTGCTTTATATTTCAGACAGGAATTTATAATTTCTTAATGTCCCATTTCTTTAGACCTGTGAGTTCTTTTTTGTTACAACTTTCTTAAAAGGCTTGATTCTTGTGTTTTAATTCGACTATATTACTAATAGCTATTAAAACGAAATATGTAGCTAGATCCCTCCTAATCTATGATTTATATCATATAATAACATAGTATTGTGCGGTACATTTGAAGTCTGTTTCTTTAATCTTAAAGAACAATCAAAGTTTTTTTCAATAGATAAAAACTAAACAGTAAACCTTCATAAAATAGTATGAGCGATTCAACTGAAACTAAAGAAATGCCTGCAACAAAAAATTCGAAGGCAATAAAAATTGACGAACATATAGTAGAAATTGTTAGTGATTCTGGAGAGGGAGCACAAAAATGCGGAGTAAGTTTCGCAGCCATTTCAGCAAAAATGGGCAATGGTGTTTGGACAGTGGAAATTATCCCTGCAGAAATCCAACCACCAGCGCGTAGTAGAGCTGGAGCATCTGGAATTCGGATTAGAATTGGAACAAAAGAAATTACTAATTCTGGCAATGAAGCTGATTTGGTAATTGCTTTAAATGAGCAGGTGCCTTATGGAAGAATTGATCAAAAAGCATATAAAGAGGGAACGGTTATGTTACTGGAAAGCAAATGGGCTACCGATGCCTCTGATGTTATCCAAAATAAATATGCTGAAGCTTTGGCAGATTTTAAGAGTCGTGGATACAATGTGATTGAAATCCCTATGGAAGTGGAGTGTTTAAAAATTGTGAAAAACGCCAGAAAGGGTAAAAATATGTTTGTGCTAGGGATGTTGTGTTATATTTATAACAGAGGGATAGACAAAGGAGAAACTCAAATCAAAAATATTTTTAGAAAAAAATCTGATGCGATTATCAATTCAAATATTGAATTATTAAATGCAGGGTATCAATGGGCATCAATTAATTTAGATTTTCAATATGATATTCCTGTTGTAAATTCAGGAAGAGATATGGTGGTAATGAATGGCAATGAGGCCATTGGTTTAGGGGTCTTAGCTTCTGGAATGGAAGTATGTTCAATGTATCCGATTACTCCAGCAACTTCTGCCTCCCACTTATTGGCTGATGTGTTTAAAAATTCAGGTGGTTTGGTACATCAGGCAGAAGATGAAATTGCAGCAGTTGGTTTTGCCATTGGGTCATCGTATGCAGGTAAAACGGCTGTAACTATTACATCAGGACCAGGAATGGCTTTGAAAACAGAATTTTTAGGATTGGCTACAATGGCAGAAATTCCGCTAGTGGTCATTAATGTTCAGCGTGGAGGTCCTTCAACAGGATTACCTACTAAAGTAGAGCAAGGAGATTTGCTTTCAACACTTTATGGACAACCTGGAGATGCTCCAAAAATTGTGATGGCTACATCAACTATAGAAGAGTGCTTTCAGTTTGTGATTTTAGCACGTAAACTAGCTGAATCGTTTAGAACGCCTGTTTACATTTTAACAGATGCCAATTTAGCAACAGGACAGCAACCATTTCCAAGACCAAAAATTAAAAAAGATTGGTTTGCTCCTCCAATAGACCAAAGCCTCTGGAAGGGAGATGTTAGACCTTATGAATGGGATGATACAACAGGAATGAGTAAGCGACCAATTCCAGGACAACCAGGAGGTCAGCATACATTAACAGGTCTAGCTCACACTAAAGAAGCTCACGTTTCTTATAATCCTGATGAAAATCAGGAATCTTCAGAATTAAGAAGTAGAAAATTTGCATCATTTCAAAAAACTCTAAAACCACCAACTATTAATGGAGCTGATAAAGGAGATTTATTAATTGTTGGCTGGGGTTCTACCCTTGGAGCAATTGAAGAAGCGGTAGGAATTGCTCAAAAAGAAGGAATTAAAGTTTCTTCTATTCATTTGCGTTTTTTAAGTCCGTTAGAACCGGGATTAAAAGAAATTTTTCAAAACTTTAAAAATGTAATGACTATTGAAATAAATTACAGTGATAATAATGAGAATCCTCAATTTTCAGAATCTAACAAAAGGTACTCGCAATTATCTTGGATATTACGAGCAAGAACATTAGTAGATGTTGATTGCTACTCAAATGTTGAAGGTCAACCTTTATCACCTAAAAGAATATTAGGTGTGATAAAAAAGAAAATAAATACTTAGAGTTAAGAGTACTTAGAATGCACTAGAGTTAAAAGTATTTAAAGTGCATCAAAGTCAAAAGGATATAAAAATAAAAAGGATAAATAAACTATAATAAAATAAGTACTCTAGGCACTTTAGACATTTTAAGTACTTAAGGCACTTTAAAAAACTTAGAAAGATGTACGGATTAAAATCAGATGTAGCATTAGACCTTCCTTCAAAATATTATTCTTTAGAAGGGTATGAAAAGGGAGTAGCACGTTGGTGTCCAGGATGTGGAGACCACGCTGTATTAACTAATATGCAAAAATTATTAAGAGAAAAACAATTAGACCCAGCCAAAACAGTTTTTGTTTCAGGAATTGGATGTTCTTCACGGTTTCCGCATTATATGAATACTTATGGTTTTCACGGATTACACGGACGTGCATTTCCGGTAGCAGAAGGAGTTAAATTTAGAAGACCAGATTTAGATGTTTTTGTTGTAACTGGTGATGGGGATTGTTGTTCTATTGGTGCTGGAGCTTGGATTCACGCCATTCGATACAATATGAATATGACGGTGCTTTTGCTAAACAATGAAATTTATGGTTTAACAAAAAAACAAGCCTCTCCAACTTCAAGAATTGGTACCGTTTCAAACACAACTCCAGATGGGTCCATTTTGCCTCCTCTTAGTCCAGTTCAAACAACATTAGGTGTTGCCAATGCTTCATTTGTAGCACAAACTGCCGATTGGAATCCAGCTCATATGTACGAAACAATTAAAGCAGCTTACGAACACAAAGGATTTTCATTTGTTCACATTATTCAAAGGTGTCCTATTTTCCAAGGAGCATTAGTAGATGAGCAAGTGTCTAACAAAGACGCTATGGTTTATTTAGAAAATGAAAATGGGATTACCGTAAGCGAAGAAATTGCCAAAACATTTAAAAATAAGTTTAATCACAATCCTTCAGATTTATCTGAAGCTAGAAATTTAGCAATGGATACTGAAAAGGTTCATATGGGACTTTTTTATCAAGATAAAAATGCACCTTGTTATGATGATTATGGCGCTTCTAACTTAGGATATACGGTAGAACAAAAGGAAGAAGCATTAAACAAGGAGTTAGATAAATATGCTATTTAATTGAAAACACAAAGAGCTATAATTTTAAACTTATAACTCTAAACTCGTAACTCAAAAATATGTCTACAAAAGAAAAAAGCACATTTAGCCATTTTTTTAAAGAAGATGCCGAAACTGTTCAAGACATCATAAAAGGAACAAATAGACAACAAATAGCTGATAAAGTTGGAGTTGCCAATAAAGAAATATTTCCTAAAATTAAAAGTTCTAAAGAAGTTTCTGAAGATGATTTTAAAGCCCAATGGAAAACCATAAGGTCTTTTTTTAGAAATGGAAACAACATCAGCAAACTCCCCAACAACCTTTCTCCCGTAATAATGGCTCCTTTATACACCAACAATGTTATCGGAACAGATTTTCCGGTATGGGTAGCCGATGAAAATTACGAAGGAGAAAACGAAGCTTGTTTATCTTTAGAAGAATTTTTAACCAATTGTTTAAACGAAATTGGTCCGGCAGAAAACGATGCACATATTTTAAAAGAAAATATTGCACGGATTCTTCATATTGCTAATGAAAAATTAGCAGATAAACAACCTCAATTATTTCAACCTGTTATTCATCAAATTTTGGATGAATTGGAGAAACAGTTAGATGTTTCAGGAGATGAAGTGCACAGCTTTAATAGCGATTTAAAGAATTTAAAAAATGTGTTGCCAGATAATGGTGCACTACTTCCATATTCTAATAACACTTCTCTTCAAATTTTAGAAGCAGCAATGGTTGCTACATTGGGTAAATCAAGAAAAGCGTTGAAACACGATATTTCACAATTAAAATGTAGACTCAAAGATTTATTAAGAGTTGAAAGAGAAAAAGGGCCTGAAAGAAAAAATCCAGAAAAATTAAAAGACTCATTAGGGTTTATAGATACTCAAATGAACTTCGATGAATTATCATCTATATTGCCTGGGGCAGGTTCTGAAACAATGGGAGAAGAGAGGGTTCAACGAATTTCTAAAGTGGTAAAAGATTTAGAAGAATCAGAAATTATTCTTGAACAACAAGGGTTTGTGTTTGTAGATGAATTGCTATTCAGCAATAAAAACACCGACTGGAAAAACTTATTTGGAACTGCTGAGGTAGAAGTTTATAAAAAAGGAGAAGGCTGTGAATCTATCAGTTCCAATTTTAGCCAACACATTACAAATTGGACTAAACTATTTGTAGCAAAAAGAATTGGAGATTTAGAATTTGAAAACAGTTATCAGGCAGATGTTCACGATGAATATTTTGAGCATTTTAACTGGCAAAGTTTTGCAACAGAAGAGTTAAGTAACTGCCCTCCTTTTATTTTGGTGTGTGATGATATTCAACTTTTTGATACGGAATTTAATAAGCTTTCAACCTTACTTTCTAGTAACATTCCAATTAAAATTGTGGCTGTAAAACGCGATGATTTTATAGATTATAAGCAAAATGGTTCAACAAAAAAAGTTGCCAATTTGCATACACAAACCGAAC
>JAJCYN010000191.1 GCA_029262915.1 Flavobacteriales bacterium | reverse complement strand
ATTGTCTGAGGTAAGGATTATTTTATCACTCAAATCGCACGCAATTTGAGCCATTATTGGTCTTTTTTCTTTATCTCTATCTCCACCACAACCAACTAATGTTATCAATTGTTCATTTCCTGTTCTGATGTCATTAATTGTTTTTAGTACATTTTTTAATGCATCTGGAGTATGTGCGTAATCTACAATCCCAGCAATATTGTTCGATGATTTTATATACTGGAATCGGCCATCAACTGAAACAAGGTTGCTTATTGCTGTAAGTACAGTTAATTTATCTTGTCCCAATAAAATAGCTGTTGAATAAATAGCCAATAAATTATAGGCATTAAACTGTCCAATGAGCTTTGTCCAAACTTCACTACCATCAATATTTAATTGCATTCCTGAAAAATCACTTTCAATGACTTTACAGCTATAATCGGACATACTTTTCAACGCATAGGTAACTTTTTTGGCTTTGGTATTTTGCATCATTACCATCCCATTCTTATCATCTTTATTCACCAATGAAAAAGCATCTTCGCTTAAACAATCGAAGAAAAATTTCTTTGCTTTTAAGTACTCATCAAAAGTTTTGTGGTAATCTAAATGATCGTGAGTGATATTTGTAAACACAGCTCCTGTAAAATCCAAACCAGCAATTCTATTTTGATGGATAGCGTGAGAACTTACCTCCATAAAACAATACTCACAATCTTCTGTAATCATATACCTTAATAGTGCATTCAATTGAAGTGCATCTGGTGTTGTATGTGTCGAAGAAATTTCTTCTGTTCCTATCTTATTTACTACCGTAGAAAGTAGCCCTGATTTATAACCTAACTGAGTATATAAATCGTGTAACAAGGTTGCTGTAGTCGTTTTTCCATTTGTTCCAGTTATACCAACTAACTTAATTTCTGAAGCAGGATTATCATAAAAATTAGCTGCTATTACGCCTAAAGCAGCACTACTATTTTGAACTTTGATGTAAGTAATTTCTTCTTTAATTTCTTCTGGAAATTTCTCACAAACAATAGCAACTGCTCCATCTTCAATACCTTTTGTAATAAATTGATGTCCATCAACCTGAATTCCCGAAACAGCAATAAAAAGGCTAAACTTTTCTATCTCTCTTGAATCGAAGCATATCTTTTCTATAGCAACTTGAGTAGAGCCAATTACCTCTTCTATTCCAGCTTTATATATGATGTCTTTTAATAGTTTCAAACCAATTCCAGTATTATTTTTTCTCCTTTTATAATTTTTTCTCCAGGCGAAATGGATTGTTTTTTTACCACTCCATTTCCTATAAACTGAACACTCAATCCTTGATTTTCTAAGATGTATAAGGCATCTTTAATGCTCATACCAGTAACATCCGGAACATAAATGGGTGCAATTTTCTTTTTATAGATTTTCACCTCTTTCTCTCCCGTAACTACTCTTGCCCATTTAGGGTTTACTCCTTCTTTTGAAGTTTTAATGTCTAACGTTGAGTAAACTTTAGAGAGATCATTGTAATAACCATCTTTAGCATAAGGAATTCGTGAAATAGCTAAATGCTCTTTTGTACCTAACTCATCGTGAATTTGAATACTATTTGCATAAACTTTGTCAGCAACCTCTTTGAAAATTGGACCTGCAACTAAATTTCCGTAATACACATTTTGCGTTGGGGCATTTACTACAACAATACAAGTGTATTTAGGATTATCTGCTGGAAAATAACCTACAAAAGAAGCTTGATGACTAACTTTAGAATCATACTTATAACCATACTTAGCATTTGCTATTTGAGCGGTTCCTGTTTTTCCAGCAATTTTATACATTGAATTTTTAAGGTTTTTCCCCGTACCTTTTTCAACAACTCCTTCTAACATTTCTTTCGCCATTTTAATGGTCTTTTTTGAACAGATAGAGTTATTGATTACTTCAGTATCATACTGTTTCATCAACTTACCACTTTGCCGAACTTCTGTTACAAATCTTGGTTTCACCATTTTACCATCATTGGCAATGGCATTGTAAAAAGTTAAAATTTGTAATGGTGTCATTTGTACTTCATAACCTATTGACATCATAGGAATTGAAACTCCAGACCAATATTCATCATCAGTACTTTTAATTAGTGGAGCACCTTCTCCAGCTATTTCTATCCCTAATTTTTTATTCAGATCCATTTTATAGAGCCTATCAACAAATTCTTGTGGTTTAGCTGAATAAACCCTGTTTATTTCTTTAGAAATTCCAACATTTGAAGATTTAACAAATGATTCTTTGATAGAAATCTTACCATAACCTCCGTGGTGTGAATCACGCATTGTTAAATCATAAAATTTAGTGGTACCATTTTCTGTATCCACCATATCATCTAAATCGAGATACCCATCTTCAAAAGCAGCCATTAAGGAAGCTAGCTTAAATGTTGATCCTGGTTCCGTACTTTCTCCAACTACGTAATTGTAGCTTTCGTAATAGGTTCCATTTTTATTCCTCTTAAGATTGGCTATTGCTTTTATGTCTCCGGTAGAAACTTCCATTAACGCTACACAACCGTGATCTGCTTTATGTGTTTCTAACTGATTTAGTAATGCGTGTTCTGCCACATCTTGAATATTTACATCAATGGTCGTATAAATATCACTACCATCTTCTGGTTCTCTTCCACTCTCCTCACTAATTGGCATCCAAATTCCACCAGCAATTTTTTGCATCTGCATTTCTCCTTTAATCCCACTCAATTCTTTACTGTAAGCTCCTTCCAATCCAACTGGTTTACTCCCCTCTCTTTCATATCCAATTGTTCTTGCTGCTAATATTTTAAATGGACGCACACGTTTATTTTGTTGCACACTAATAAAACCACCTTTGAATTTTCCTTTTCTAAAAATTGGAAACTCTTTCAATATTTTTAGCTCCGTAAATTTTACATTTCTTCTGATGAGATGATATCGTTTTCCCTTTACTCGAGCCATTTTTAGCTCAGTTAAATATTCTTGTCTTGTTTTTTCCGGAAATAGCTGTGATAGCTGATAAGCTAACGAATCTACATTCTCATTAAAATAAGCATCCTTCAAGGCATCTGTATTGGCATCAAATCGCACTTCGTACTTTGGTATAGAAGTAGCCAACAAACTCTCATCTGCTGCATAAATATTTCCTCGAACTGCTTCTATTTCACGAAAATTTCGCGTAAGGGCTTCTTCTTTGGCTCTCCATTTTTCACCTTCCCAAACTTGAAGTTTAAATGTTTGAAAGATGATAATAATAGCAAATAGACAAATCATCCCATATATCAGGTACACTCTTGAAAATATGACTTGTTTCTTTTCCACTAATTCTTCGTTGTAATCTTCTCCATACTATTTTCATCTACTACTATTTTTGTTGGAGGAGTAGTTGACTCTATTATTCCTAATGGCTCAGTTGCTTGTGCAACCTGAGACTGCTTGCTTTTAAAATTTAAGTCTGATTTTATTGTAATGTATTCTGATCTTAACTCCTTTACATCATTGCCTGTCTTATGTAAATCCCGCACTA
>JAJCYN010000190.1 GCA_029262915.1 Flavobacteriales bacterium | reverse complement strand
AATATCGTCATCGGCAAGTAATAATCCAGAACCATCGTCCAAATCCCATTGGTTAAAACCAGCGGTTGGTGTAGTATTATTATTTAGAATATTTTGAGCATTAGTAACTTGAATCAAAACTCCTTCATATTCTTCCATTGAAGCTGCATCGTTTGTTGTTAGATTTGTTGGTGTTGGCAATGTGTGTCCCCCACTAATAATATTTACATTAGTAACAGTACCAATTTCCGTAAGGTTATTAAATTCAACTACGGTTCCAGTGACCACAACGCTATCGCCAATAGCAGCACCTGATGCACTTTCAAAAACATAGACCCCATTCCAAGCTCCACTTCCATCCTGTATATAGAAAGTTCCTGCAAAAGAATTTATATTAACACCAGTAACAATGCCTGTAGTCGTTACTATATTTCCCATTAACGGAGAATCTCCATTTGGTATTGTAGTGTTTTGTATTGCATTAATAGTTGTTATTTGACTATTTGCAAAAGAGCTCATTAACATTAGCCCTAAAAATAAAGTATAGATTTTTTTCATAAGTATAAGGTTTTAATTATTTGTTATTTTGTTATTTTAAGGTCATCAACTTCCCATGTATTCCATGCAGAACTTGAGCCAGTGTATTTAAAAGCAACATAAACACCAGCTTGTTGATAAGCAGATAGGTCCATACTTCCAGAATTTGCCCATGACCAACCACCAGATGAAAGCGTTGGAAAAAGTTGAACCCAAGTAGCGGTTGTTGGTAAACTAACTCCATCATAGTTAGATGAAACATAAAGTTCTAGTGCTGTGTTTCCCGCGAAAGTTGCACTTCTAAAATCAAACGAAGGGCATGAAGAAGTAGAAAAATCAATTGCAGGAGAAATATACCATGTTTCGCCAACAAGTTGAGAACTGGTGTTGGTAATTACTCCATAAAGGTTGCTAGTACCTCCTGTTGCCCAGTTTATACTACCAGAAACATTTTGTGTTGTCCAACCACCAGAAGTTACATTTGCATCGGTAAAATCTTTAGTAGTTGCTATTCCAACACAAGGTCCTGTTCGTGGGTTAACAAAGTTCACTTCATTTGGGTTTCGAATTAATAATTGCATATCATTGTTAAACTGGCTCACAATGGCAATTATACTTCCGTTTAAGGTTGGTAATGAATCATCAGCAAAATTCGCAAAACCACTTGTTCTTACAATAATTGGAGAAGCGGTACTTGCTGCATCCTCTAAGAAGTGATTTTCAGTAGTTTGTGTAGCACCAACTGCATAAGTGCCTGGTAACTCTGCAGCAACAAATTGTACATTTTCTAAACGAATTAGTTTAGACTGATGACCAGAAAAAGGAGTTATAGCACTAACGGAAGATACTAATTCAGGTGTTCTATCCTTTTGTGTTGCTTGTTTAAATATATTATCATCAACATCAACAGAATCTAATTGCATCATTTGACTAAATTCTGTAATAACCGGTCCTTTTAAAGAAATACGAATAGAATCTCCTTGATAAAGACCTCCAGCAGAAGTTAACCTCACATTAATGGCCCCTGTTGCATCTTGAATGTAAGATTCTTTAAAAAGATTTCCCGTTAATTCGTCCATTGTTACAACAGCATATAAGGAGAGGTCTTCTGTAATTTTAAGGTCAACATTATTATTAGCTACACGTTTTGCTTTTAAATCAGCAATGGTAATAATGTCACCAATAGTATTTTCTTTTATTGGAGGGGCATCAAATTCTTTTTCGCAGCTTGTAAAAAATAAGGTTGAAGCAAGTATAATTGTCAATCCTATTATTTTGTTTGTTCGTACCATTTTGTCGTATTTTATATTCTAAAATTAATGTTTTTATTAAAAAGAAAAACTCACCATTGCAAAATAAGTTCTTCCTAGCATGTATCCAATTTTTGGTGGAAACTTGTCAATATCGGCAGCATCATATCTTAATTGCTCAAAGCCACCTGTTTTAAAGTCAGTATTATCAAGAACATTATTTACATTGATGTTAAATCTTATGTAATACTTGTTTTTAATTCTCCAAGATTTTCCTGCAAATAGGTTTAATGTGTAATCATCATCTAATTTAGTTTGATCTAAAATTTGTCCTACCTGAGGGTCTGTTGTTACAAGATTAGCAACAACCTCTGCTGTTCTTCTATCAGGATTAGCATCTAAATAGATGTCTGTAAAATAATTAAAGTTAGCACCAACAAACCAATATTTTGGAGAACGGTACTGTAATCCAATAGATGCTGCTGTTTGTGGGATTCCTCCAATTTTGTAGTTTTTAAAGTAAACTGTTTTATTGTTTTCTAATAATTCGGTAGAATTATCTTGAATAATAGAAACGGTAGGTCTAGAATCATAAACAAACTCACCTGTTGCAAAAGCCGCTGTAGCGATAATTTCTGAAGTGATGTTTATTTCAGCTCCAAATTCAACCCCTACGAATAATTGGTCAACACCAGTCATAACATAATTAATAAATGAGTTTAAATCATCATGATAAAAACTTCTAGACCAAGTTTTGTCTTTAATGCTAGTATAAAAAGCAGTTGCTCTTGTTTTTACCTTCGGGTATCTTACAATGTAGCTAAAATCGCCAGACATAATTTTTTCACTTTCTAAATTAGGAACAATTTGGTCTCTTGTTCGTGGAGAAATGAAAGCCGTTCTAGAAAAAGGTGCTCGAGTAATATAGGCCGAATTGACTCTTAATAAATGTCTTCCTGTTATTTTATAGACTAGACCACCTTTAATCCCATAATTAAAAAAGCTTTGTGTTTCAGAATCTCCTTCAGAATTATCTGGGAAAAGACCGTTTTTCATATTTCCTGTTCTCCAAAAATTAGTGCTGGTTAGTGACAACCCAACAAACCAGTCTATTTTTTTACTTGTTCCTTCTACCTGTCCAAAACCACGATAAGTGTTAATGTTAATGTCGTAATCATAACCAAATCGATCACCTACTTTAATAATTCTATTAGGGTTATTTACGTCACTTTGCGCAACTGATTCATCAGCAAAATCTCTTTCTGCAAATTGATCAACGTCTACCCAAAAATCAGCACCAAGTAAATCATTCATTTCTTTGAAATTTTCACTTTTATAAATACTAATAGTTGCCCCACCCGAAAGCATCATATTTTCTTTTAATTTATGGGTTAGAGAGGCGTTAAAACCATAATGAGAAATATCTTGACGTTGTTCTTCAACCACATATTTTGCTCGATTTCCTGTTAAATCGTTTCCAATGACTCCATCAACATTTGTTTGAGTAAACAGGTTTTTACTATTGGCAAAATACATTTGATCCCAGTCCAACTGAGTAACTGTTGGGTCGTTACTTTGCCAAGCTGTTGTAGTTTGGTCAAAAATAGCTTCGTTACCTGGATCATTGTAGAAACTAGGTAAATTCTTGTAGTAATCTGGACGAGGGTCTTTGGCATCGTGCCAATTTAAACGAGTGCTTCCTCCTCTTCCAAAAATATAATAAACAGATGATGTAAGTTTTGTTTTTTTGTTAATATCAAAATAATGATTTAACATTAAATGAGGTTTATGGTTGTTTCTTACTCTTGAATTTCTTTTTTCTCCATTTTGAAACCCCCAATAATTATTATAATAATTATCTCCTGTCAAATCATAGGTTTCCTGAGTAGAAATACTTCTTCTTCCTTGTACTGTCGGAGCACCAAAACCAACCAATCCCAAACTATGTCTATCATTTAATTTTTTCTCTAAAGAAATAAAATAACTTGCACCTCTATAAAAAGTTCCTTCAACATAACCTTCTCCAGAGTATCTTCCAGATGCAGAAATAGCTACTGCAAAACCGTTCTCCATCATTCCAGTGGAGTGTGTAACCATCACTCTATGCTTATATGACCTGTTCGCAGCGGCATAGGAAATTTTGGTTCCTTTTCTAACGGCTGTTGCTCTTGCATTAATGTTTGAAAAGCCTCCAATTCCACCAAATGTTTGTGATGAGGCATTAATTCCTGATTTTGAATTTTGATACCGAGTAATGTCATTTAACCCCCCCCAAAAAGCCCAAATAGCTCTTCCTCCTTCGGGATTGTTTAATGTAATTCCATTCATCATTACGGTATAATTTTCTGAATCATAACCACGTACACGGTAACGAGCAGCTCCAAAATTAAATCCTGCAATGTTGGTAAAAACATCTTTTGAAGATTGCAATAACCCAGACACATCCTGACTTTCGGTTTCTTCTTCTAGTAAATCTAGAGAAGTAGTAAAAGTTGGAACAACTTTTGTGTTTAGTGTACTATCATTATTGATTGTTGCAGAGGAGTCTGTTTGAGCTATTGCTGGAACAGCCATTAAAATCAAAGCAACCGATATTATATTTAATATTCTCATTTGTTAATAATAAAAGATATAAGAATAAAGCGGTTTGAAGTCTTATTTTGGTTGCTTCATAGGATAATCACTTATTGTTATCAATACAACAATATTTAATAACGGATCAAAATTAAACTTTAAAAATGATAAAACCCTTAAAATCATTAAATTGTTGATAAAAAATTATCATTAAAATTAACTTTGCAAAACAAACCTTATTAAATAATTAGATTTTATTTTGGTTACTTTGCACAAATACGTACAATTATGAAATATAATTTATTCTTATATATAACATTTTTTTTAGTCGCAGCTAAGCCTATATTTTCTCAAGAGGATAAAAAGGATTATTTAGTTGCTTGCGTTGGGTTTTATAATCTGGAAAATTTGTTTGATACGCTTATAGATCCTGATACGAATAAAATATTACAAGATGACTTTACTCCTAAAGGACAAAAGGGATGGACTTCCGAAAGATATAAAGAGAAGCTAAAAAATATGTCTAAGGTTATTGCTGATTTAGGAGTTGAGGTTACTCCTGATGGAATTGCTATTTTAGGTGTAGCAGAAATTGAAAATAGATCAGTTTTAGAAGATTTAGTTAAAACGGAAAAATTAAAAAAAAGAGGTTATAAAATTGTACATTATGATTCGCCAGACAGAAGGGGAATTGATGTGGGGTTGTTATATAATCCTACATATTTTAAAGTAGAGTCGAGTAGAAGTGTTTCGTTGAGGAGAATAGACACTACATTTTATACTAGAGATCAATTATTGGTGAGTGGTTATTTGAATGGTGAAATGATTCATATAATAGTTGCTCACTGGCCATCTCGTAGAGGAGGGGAAAAAAGAAGTAGACCAAGAAGAGAAGCCGCTGCAGACTTGGGGAAATTAATTATGGATTCATTAAAAACGGTTGATCCTAATGCAAAAATATTCTATATGGGGGATTTGAATGATGATCCTAACAACTCAAGTGTTAGAAAACACTTAAAAGGAGTTGGAAAAAAAGAGGCTATAAAAAAAGGAGATATGTTTAATCCCTTGGAGAGTAACTTCAAAAAAGGAATAGGAACTTTGGCATATAGGGATGCCTGGAATTTATTTGATCAAATTTTAATTACGCCATCTTTAATTGACGAGGATTTTTCGTCTTACAAATATTATAAAGCAAAAATTTTTAGTAAGTCTTATTTAAAACAATCTTCGGGCAGATACAAAGGATATCCACATCGTTCGTTTGCAGGAGGAGCTTATATTGCAGGATATAGTGATCATTTTCCTGTATATTTGTTTTTAATTAAGGAGCAGAAAAACAAATAATCTCAGTTTATGAAAAACCTACTTTTTACATTATTTATTTTTTTAGGAATTTTTGCTAGGTCACAAGATACTATAACAGTTTTATCTTACAATATTTTAAATTATCCTCTTTCAAATCCTACAAAGGCAGATACATTAAGACCAATTATACAATATGTTCAGCCAGATATTTTTATGATTACCGAGTTGACGTCAATTAGCGGTCCAACGACAATTTTAAACGATGCTTTAAATGTAGGAGGTGTTACATCTTATCAAAAAGCTACTTACATTAATGGACCTGATACCGATAATATGTTGTTTTATAATTCGGATAAATTAGTGTTGTATAGTCAGTTTGAAATACCGACTGCACTTAGAAATATAAGTGAATATGTATTGTATTATAATGCACCAGGAATGACTGCAGCTTCTGATACGGTGTTCATTTATTGTTATATGGCCCATTTAAAAGCGAGTACTGGAGTGGTAAATGAAGGGAAAAGAAATGCTGAGGCGACATTATTAAAAAACTATATGGACTCCAGAGCAAACATTGAAAATGTTATATTGGGCGGAGACTTTAACCTATACACCAGTTTTGAACCAGCTCACAATACTATATTAAATGGAGGGAGTGTGCCATTGTTGGACCCTATATCTACACCAGGAAGTTGGGACAATAATGTTCTTTTTTCGAATGTTCATACTCAAAGCACACGGTCAAGTAGTATTGGAGATGGAGGTGCTTTTGGTGGAATGGATAATCGGTTTGATTTTATATTTTTCACCAGTGATTTATTGTCAGGAGTAAATAAATTGACTTATGTTCCTAATTCATACGATGCTGTTGGTAATGATGGGAATCATTTTAATAGTTCGATCAATGGAGCACCTACAAATTCTGTTGTTCCAGCAAACATAGCTGATGCTCTGTATGTTATGTCAGATCACCTACCAATAGTCATTAAAGCTTATGTTCCTGTAAACGTTGGTGTTGAAGAGCATAACTCCACTTCTAAATGGGATGGGTTTTATTCTAATGGTTATTTCAGGTTTAATTCTAACAAATTAGAAAAACAACTTAACGTTTTTGTTTATGATTTGTCAGGAAAAATTATCCAAAAGAGATCGTATAAAAATCAAATCAAATTTAATTTAAAAGTAAATAATCTTAAACAAGGTGTTTACTTCGTGAAAGTTGTTACAGAAACAAAACAGCAAAGTTTTAAATTATTCAAAAAGTAATAAACAACATATTCTTTGGGCTTATTTACAACTAATCATTACTTTCACACGTCTTTTGTGCACGCAATTGAATAAAAAAAGGCATTAACTTGAATATTTACTCAAAAAAACAACGATGGAAATTGCTTTTAGCCGTTGCCGCAATTCTAATTATTGTTGTCTCGTTGTGGTACACAAATATTCTGGTTAAAAAAATTGCAACAGAAGAGCGTAAAAAAGTACAGCTATGGGCAGAAGCCATTCAAAACAAAGCATCTTTAGTTAATTATACGGGAGAACTGTTTCAAAAAATTTCTAATGAAGAGAGAAACAAAATTGAGCTTTGGGCTGAAGCAAATAAACGATTAGCAACATCTAATAATTATACGGATTTAACTTTTTACCTCAATATTCTTTCTCGTAATACGACTATCCCTGTAATTGTGGTAGATGAAGAAGAAAACATTTCTAGCTGGAGAAATTTTGATATAAAAGAAGGAGTAGATACTGCCCAATTTTTGTTAGATCAATTAGATTTAATGAAAAACAGTAGTAATGAGCCGATTGATTTAACCTATCACATTCCCAGATATACGATTAAACAAAAATTGTACTACAAGGATTCTAAAATTTTCTCGGAACTTAAAATTGTGTTGGATGACTTAATTCAATCTTTTATATCAGAAATAGTGATTAACTCAGCTTCGGTTCCCGTAATATATACGGATAGTACTCAAATAAATGTTATTGAACATGGAAATTTAGAAGGAGGAAAAACAGGTATAGGGCAAGATTTTTTAATGGCTACAATTGCAAATATGCGAGAACAAAATGAGCCGATTGTAATAACAATTAATAATGAAACGACCAACTATATTTTTTATAAAGATTCTCAATTATTACAACAATTAAAGTACTATCCTTATTTTCAGATATTAATAATAGCACTGTTTTTGTTGATCTCTTACTATTTGTTTAGTACTTCTCGTAAGGTAGAGCAAAACCAAGTATGGGTCGGAATGGCAAAAGAAACAGCACATCAATTGGGTACTCCGTTATCATCACTAATGGCGTGGGTAGAATACCTTAAATTAAAAGAGGTTGTTGATGAAAATACAATTAATGAGTTATCAAAAGATATTACTCGTTTGGAAATTATTACAGAAAGGTTTTCTAAGATAGGTTCTGTTCCTAAACTAGAATCAGAAAACTTAAATGTTGTTGTAAATGATTCTTTGGCGTATCTCAAAGTAAGAATTTCTAAAAAGGTAAACGTTACCTTTACTACTCAAAATAATACAGAAATAAAGGCTAAATTAAATCCCTCGTTATTTAGTTGGGTACTTGAAAATTTGATAAAAAATGCAGTTGATGCAATGAAAGGTGAAGGGAATATTGATATTTATATTACAGATCAAAGTCAGTTTGTTTATATTGATATCACTGATACTGGTATAGGAATTCCGAGAGCCAAACACAAAACAATTTTTGAACCTGGGTTTACTACCAAACAGAGAGGTTGGGGATTAGGATTATCTTTGGTAAAAAGAATCATTGAAAATTATCACTCAGGAAAAATCTTTGTAAAACAATCTGATTCCGCAGGAACAACTTTTAGAATTGTGTTGAATAAATAATGAGAGAATGCTTGAATGTATAAATGATAGAATAATTATTAAAAAGTCTCTCCATTCAATTATTACATCATTCACGCATTAAAAATTGGCTGGAATTTACATTCATATTCCTTTCTGTAAACAAAGTTGTAGTTATTGCGACTTTCATTTTTCTACTTCCTTAAAACATAAATCAGACTTAATTAGAGCTCTTGTTAAAGAAATTGAAGAAAGAAAAAATCAACTTACCAGCCCAATTAATACTTTGTATTTTGGCGGAGGGACACCATCATTATTGGATGTGGATGATTTAAAGTTGATTGTTGATGCAATTTATAAAAACTATGCTATTGCTGATAAAATTGAATTTACATTAGAATGTAATCCAGATGATTTATCCCAAGAAAAACTTAAAGAGTTTAATAATGTTGGGGTTAATCGATTAAGTATTGGAGTGCAATCTTTTAATAATAAGGAACTTAAGTTTTTTAATAGAGTACATAACTCATCTGAAGCAGAATCAAGTATTAAAAGAAGCCAGGATATTGGCTTTGATAATATTACCATTGATTTAATTTATGGCTCTCCGATATTAACAGATGAAATTTGGTTAAATAATTTACAAAAAGTAAATGACTTTAGGGTACCACATCTTTCAGCTTATGGTTTAACTGTTGAGTCTAAAACAGCTCTTGCCCATCAAATAAAATTAGGACAAACTCCTAATTTAAATGATGAAAAAATGATAGCTCAATTTAAGACCTTAATTCAAAAAACGAAGGAATTTGGACTAACACAATATGAAGTATCTAATTTTGGAAGAGAAGATTTTTATTCTCAACATAATAGTAATTATTGGAAAGGAGCAGAATATTTGGGTTTTGGTCCTTCAGCACACTCATACACGAATAATAAACGTTTTTGGAACGTATCCAACAACATTAAATACATTAATGGAATAACCAATAACCAAGGTTATTATGAAGAAGAAAACATAGATGAACAAACATCTTTTAACGAGTATATTCTTACTCGATTAAGAACCATTTGGGGTATAGAATTAGATTACATTAAAAATAATTATAGTCAAGAAATCAATACTCATTTTGAGCAAGAATTAGCACCATATTTAAATTCTTCTTATCTTCAACAAATAAATAATAAAGTAGTTTTAACTGATGAAGGAATTTTAATTACAGATAAAATCACATCAGATTTATTTTATGTTTAATGATTACAGAAATTCAATATAACGATAAGAAGTATCAAATTGACTTATCAAAACCATTGGATATTTCTATTCCATTGAAAGCAGACAAGAACAATCTTACTGCTTGGTATGTTGATGTTCCAAGGTTTGATCCTGTAGTGGGAGATGGGTTCATTGGAGATGTAAATCAAGGTGGAGCTGTTAATTTTAGAAACATATTTTTTAATCCTCACGGAAACGGAACGCATACTGAATGTGTTGGACATATTAGCAAAGAAAATTATACAATTAATCAATGTTTAACAGCGTTTTTCTTTTTAGC
>JAJCYN010000189.1 GCA_029262915.1 Flavobacteriales bacterium | reverse complement strand
AGATAATTTCTTTCTTAATTTTCCACGATTTTTATCATCATTTACATCTTTCAAATATAAACTGTTCATCTTTGCTTCATCATAGCCATAAAATTCTTTAGCAAATTTATTGTAAGATATCAATTTACTTGTTTTGGGATTAGCAACCAACACAATTGATAAAGAATTTTCAAATAAAGACCTATATTTTTGCTCATTTGCAATAAGTTTTTCTTCATTTAATTTTTGATCTGTAATATCATTCATAATTACATTCAAAAATATTTTCCCATCTACCTCATACGTTTTAGCATTTACATTTAATGTCTTGTCTCCATATTTAGTTCTGTGTTTTGTTTCAAATTTATAGGATTTTTCATCTTCTACATCTACTACTCTTTTTTGTCCTGGTTTATCAGTAATTGCAATACTTGAAATGTATAAATTATCCATTTCTTCTTTAGTAAAACCATAGAACTTTTGACTATACTCATTATAATCAATAACTTTGGTTGTTTTGGGATCAAGGTTTAAAATAATTGTACCAGAATTTTCAAATATTGCTCGATACTTTTTTTCATTTTTTTGATGCTCCTTTTTAGAAATCATTGTTTTATTTAGCTCATCTGAGACCATTTCTAATCCAATTCCTATAGCATCTATTTTATCTTGTTTTTTAGATGATTGATATTTAAAATCAAAATCGCCTGAGGCAATTTTAATTAATATCGACATTATTTCTTCAATTCTCTTGTCCATTATTACAACTTAGATTTTAACCAGTTAATCGCTTTTTCTTCAGAATTGAACAACTTAGTTGGGTAGTTAGTTTTATTTATTCCAATAAAAAAATTACCAACCATTCTACTTACTGGTCCATCAACAAGTAGTGCACAAAAACTAATGTTTTTTGCATTTTCTTTTGATGCATAAAGCTTGCGGGCTTCAACTGTTAAAAATTTAGTTTTTCTTAAATCTACAAGAGAAGGTTTGCTTTTATTATTTAAAAAAACTTTAGCTGATTCAATATTTTCTCGTGCATCCTCTACCTCTTGTCTATCTATTGGCTTAGCAACATAACTCATTATTCCATCTTCCCGTAAAGTAATAATTTGAGATTTGGTTTCAATAACTTTCATAAAACTTCTTGCTTTATCGTAAAGATAAAAAAAAATACAAAAATTTATAATGAAAACATTACTATAGTCGGTCAGGTTTATCTAGCAATATCCCAATACGGATACCATGCCTAATTTGCCGATTCTTATTTTCATATCCATCCATAAAAATATTTTTTTGAGTATCCTTATTAATTAAACCAAAAGCATAGGAAAATTTTATTCTTCTAAAAATATGATTTAAGCCCAAAACCAATTCAGAATACTGAGCTGTTGGAGTAAATATTTGATGAAACTCACTTGTAAAACTACATTTAAACTTTTTAAGAATTGGCACTTTTGAAGTAATTAATGAATTGTAATCATTGACTATATCTAGTTGAACAAAATAATTTGAATTATCTAATTCATAGTATTCTAATAAAAAAACATTATCAATAGGATTTTCGTCATATAAAATAATTCTTGAGCTTTGAATATGATGAAGGTCAATTATAGTCCCAGATTTAAAATTTAAAAAATTTTGTACTTGAACTTTGTATTTCAAAGAACCCAAACGACCTGTATGAATTTGTTGTTCAATAGATAAACCTACCTTCTCAAAATCTGTTATGGAGTTATAAAAATTATTAATTCCCTTATGGTATTCCACCTTCAAAGTAGGTGTATGAGACTTTATAACTATTTTTTTGTTATCTACAAAAAAATATTTTTGAGCAAAAGTATATCGTAATTCTAGTGATAACTCTGCATGCCTATGAGCTAAAATTCCAAAATTTTCTACATAATCTTTATTTAAGGGATTATAACTATATGGATAATCTTTAGACTTATTAATAGAAGCTCGTTTACTATATTCGAATGTTGGTTGAAAGTAGATCCCATTAAATAATTCTGTATCAAAGCCCGTTTTAATATAATTATAACTATAGACCTTTGATGACAAATCACTTTCCGGAATATACAATAACCATGAACTTAAGTTAAATGGATCTTTTTGATTCGTTTGACGGACATAAGACCCTCCATTTAACAATAATTTAAGCTGGTTTTGAGGAGACAATAAAAATGTAATATGAGATCGGCCTAATAATTTATTAAAACTTAAATTATACCGAACATTAGTTAGACTCTCTATGTTTATATTCTTTTTAAAAAAATGTTTATATATGATTTGTTGATCTAGAGTCCAACCCTGATATGCATCAAATTGAGGAAAATAAACTAGAGGAGAAAAATAGTATGTATTCTTTCTTTTTTTTTGGATGTGATAATATCCATTAAAAGATATATCTGACAAAAAACTAGAATTATCTTGATATATTTTTGCATTACTATTTGTTGTTCCCGAAGTATCCAAGCAGCACAACATATTACCCACACTACAATCAATACCTGATGTTGTTTTGTCTATTAATATTATTTCATTGGTTTTTCTAGCAGGAAAAACGTAATTATCAAATTTATGATTTTCGAAAAACGTAGTGTGAGCACCTACTGATTGGTATTCATAAAAATCACCCCAATAATTAATTGTTTGTTTTGATATTGCATCTTTATTACCTTTTGCTACCAAAAAAGAGAGCGTTATAGCAATTGAATCTACAT
>JAJCYN010000188.1 GCA_029262915.1 Flavobacteriales bacterium | reverse complement strand
TGCTTTTGGACAAGATTCAATTTTTATTGCTAACTACATTACTATTGATTCTTGTAACATCATTCCTACTTCTATTACTATTCCTAATGTATTCTCTCCAAACAATGATGGAAAAAATGATTTGTTTAACGTATCTGGAAATTTTACTTCCTTACAAATGGAAATCTATAACCGTTGGGGTGAATTAATTTTCAAATCAGAACAAGTAAATGAAGGTTGGAATGGAAGAACAACATCAGGTACTAAAGCCACAGAAGGAACTTACTTCTATATTATAAAAACAGATATAGAAGTATACAAAGGGTCACTAACTTTAATTAGGTAAGCACTAAAAGAAAAAAGACAACATAATAGAACCTGTTGTTACTCCACCTATAGAAGTCCGAGAATTTTCTGCCTTACCATTGTTAAAGCTAGATGTTGATAATCCATTAACTGGCGTAAAATTTTCGCTAACACTAAAATCACCCCCACTTTTTACAAACGTAAAAGCATAGGCAAACTCCGCACCCAAACTAATATTTTTCGAAAAAAAGTAATTAAACCCCGCAATACCCCCTATTCCAAAAGCAAAACCACCATCAAGCTGAATTACCCTATCAAATTTGTCAGTTCCTGTAATATCGGTAATATTAGAATCAATAGTCTGTTTTTGATTACCTAACCTTGCAATAAGTAATTCTCCACCAACATAAGGATCAAGTCTCTTGGTTTTACCTAAGTGTTTTTCTATTCCTATTGAAATTGAAAAATCAAATCTTGATTGAGTAGAATCTACTTCTCTAAAAGCCCTATTTCCTGCACTGTTATTAACACTATCTTCAAAAAGAGTACTTTCCTTCAAGTAATTTAACCCAAATCCTATTCTAATAGCTTGATCATCTTTTAAATAATGTCGTGCAAAAATAGAATAATTTCCATTTGGATCCTGAATACTTTCTATTTTAATATTATCAATTAATCCAGAAATATTAAGACTAAATCCCCAATCTCCTTTTACAGGTTTTAAAGTATCTTGTTGGGCATTAGTTATAAAAGTTGAAGCTAAAATTAAGGTGAACGCAATTATCAGTTTTCTCATTTTAATCTTTTAAGAATATGAGTTAAAAACTAATTTAACTCCTATTTATTATCTAAGTGTGTGAAATTAATTATTTCTATCTCTAACCACCAAATAAATCAATGCATTATTTATATTTGACTGAATGATACGAATTGGCTTAATATCAGATACACACGGTTATTTAGATCCTAAAGTAGAAAAATATTTCAAAGAGTGTGATGAAATATGGCATATTGGTGATGTTGGAAACATTGATGTTATTAAACAACTAACTAAAATAAAACCAGTTAGAGGTGTTTATGGAAACATTGATGGACAGGATATCAGAAAAATCTTTCCAAAAGAACTAAAATTTACTTGTGAAGAAGTAAAAGTTTGGCTAGTTCACATTGGAGGGTACCCAAATAGGTATGCAAAAGATGTAAAGGAAAGAATTAAATTTAATTCACCCAATTTATTTATTAGTGGTCATTCGCATATTTTAAAAGTAATTTACGATAAAAAACTAAACTTGCTTCACATAAACCCTGGAGCAGCTGGTAAAAGTGGTTTTCATAAGGTTAAGACATTAGTTAGGTTTACTATTGATAAAAAAGACATCAAAAATTTGGAAGTAATAGAATTAGGTCCAAAATAAAACTACAATTTTAACTTCATTTCTTCTTGTGCTTTTTTCAGGTAAATAATACATTTGTAGTCTTAATTAAGAAAAAGTAAATGAATCCATTATTAGATAAATTTAGTACTCCGTATAATACATCTCCATTCTCAAAAATTAAAAATGAGCATTATCAGCCAGCTTTCAAAAAGGCTATAGAACTTGCTAATAAAGAAATAGATGATATTATTATTAATCCTGAACAACCAACTTTTGAAAATACCATTGCTGCCCTCGATTTTAGCGGAGAATTATTAGGTCGTATTTCTAATATTTTTTTCAACCTTAATTCAGCCGAAACTTCAGATGAAATCCAATTAATAGCAAAAGAAGTTTCCCCCCTCTTGTCCGAATTTAGCAATGATATAGGTTTAAACGAAAAATTATTTAAAAGAATAAAATTTGTTTATGATAATAAAAATGAATCAGACTTAACTCCCGAACAAACTACTTTACTAGAAAAAAACTACAAGAGTTTTGTAAGAAATGGAGCTAATTTAAATGATGTTGATAAAAAAATATTAAGAACGATCGATAAAGAGCTTTCTCAAACATCTTTAAATTTTGGAGAAAATATTTTATCAGCAACCAACAAGTACGAATTACATCTTACCAACATAACTGATTTATCAGGTTTACCCGATGGAGTAATTGAAGCTGCCGCTATACTTGCAAAAGAAAAGAAAAAAGAAGGGTGGCTGTTCACTTTAGACTACCCTAGCTATGTCTCCTTTATGAACTATGCAGATAATCGTGAACTAAGAAAAGAAATGGCTATTGCTTCTGGTTCTAAAACATATAAAGGAGATGAATTAGACAACCAAGAAAATATTTTTAAAATTGTTCAATTACGTTACCAGAGAGCTAATTTACTAGGATATAAAAATCATGCTGATTTTGTTTTAGAAGAACAAATGGCAACGTCTCCTCAAAAAGTAACTGATTTTTTAAATAACTTATTAGAAAAATCTAGATCAATAGGACTAAAAGAAAACCAAGAGTTGACTGACTTTGCAAGAGATTTAGATAAAATAGAATCTCTGCAAGGTTATGACGCTGGTTATTATACCGAAAAATTAAAACAAAAATTATTTGATTTAGACGATGAAAAGCTAAAACCTTATTTTAAATTAGAAAATGTAATTAAAGGAGTTTTTATTGTTGCTAATAAATTGTATAGTTTAAATTTCGAAGAGATTTTTGATATTGACAAATACCACAAAGACGTAATTACTTATAAAGTTACTGACGATAAAGATGAGTTTATAGCTATTTTTTATGCCGACTTTCACCCAAGACCAGGGAAACGTGACGGTGCTTGGATGACCTCTTTTAACGATCAGTATATAAAAGATGGGATTAACAATCGCCCTCATATCGTAAACGTTTGCAACTTTACTAAACCTACAGAAACAAAGCCATCATTATTAACTTTTAATGAAGTAACTACTTTGTTTCACGAATTCGGTCATGCATTACACGGAATGTTAGCTAATACTACTTACCCTAGTTTATCTGGAACAAATGTCTATAGAGATTTTGTTGAACTTCCTTCCCAAATATTAGAAAATTGGTGCTATGAAAAAGAGTCCTTAGAGCTATTTGCTTTTCATTATGAAACTGGAGAAGTTATTCCATTAGCGTTAATTGAGAAAATAAAAGCGTCAGCAAACTTTATGGAAGCAACAAAAATATTACGTCAGCTAAGTTTTGGAATGGTAGATATGGCTTGGCATACTACTAACCCAGTTAAAATTACAAATGTTGGTGATTTTGAAAAATCCGCAATGGAAACTACTCGAATTTATCCTCATTTAGAAGGAACTTGTTTTAGTACATCTTTTTCCCATATTTTTCAGGGAGGATATTCATCGGGTTACTATTCATACAAATGGGCAGAAGTGCTAGAAGCAGATGCTTTTGAATATTTTTCTGAAAATGGAATTTTCAATAAAGAAATAGGAGGAAAATTTAAAGAATTTGTTTTATCTAAAGGTGGTTCAGAACACCCAATGAAACTTTACAAAAAATTTAGAGGACAAGAACCTGATAATGATGCTTTATTGAGAAGAGCAGGATTATTAAAAAATGTTGAATATTAAATTATTGATGATGAATAATTATTAATCTATTTTGACTTCTATTGCTCTAATAAAATCTGTTTTTGCTTTGGTATATTCATCCCTATCACTCCATTCTTTTTTTGACAGGTTCATTTTTAGTTCAAAATAATTATCCCTAACTACTTTATCATTCCTTAAATAGTCCCGGAATCCAATATGCCTCTTCCAGTGATTGGTATCAATCTCTACCATATGGATATGATGTGTTCTTTTTCCGTTTATTTCTTTTATAAAAAACCTTCGATAAGGCATAACATTCTCATATTTTGAAATATAATTATACCCTAATTTTTTAATGTTAATGATGTGATAATCAGCTGTAGAAAAATCTTTTAAGCCAATCATTATATCAATAACAGGTTTAGCACCAAGTCCTTCAACCGATGTGCTACCAATATGTTCTATAGCAACATCTGATTCGTTAATTAAATCTACCAATAAATTATATTCTTTAAGAAATTGAGCTGCCCAATTTGGATTATATTTTTCAATATGAACTTTCATAATTATTCCACTAAACAACAAAAACGAACAACTACCTTAACCTATCTGCAGACCTCACTAAACTATCGTCTTTTTTAATAAAACGGATAGCCAAATAAGTCAGTATTAGCGAGATTACTGGAATAACTGATCCAAACTTAAAACTTACTAAAACATCATTTGCATTTGGTCCAATAGCAGTTTTAATTGCATCACTATACATTACTATTGCAGCAATTTGCAGTGCCAATAACAAAATATTGAGCTTGCTCAATTTCATTTGTAATGAACGATTTTTATATAAAAAAATAGTCCCTAAAGCAACCAAAAAAACTAGGCCTTGCATTACTCCTACTCCCATATTTTTGGCAATAATAATAGTTGCATCGTCAACGGCTACTGTTTTATATGCATTCATTACATAATTGGTCTCGTATCCCATAAAACCTAAGATGGGTAAAAAAGAAAATAAAACACCTAATATTACTACTAGGACTAAAAATATTGTCTGGATTCGTTGTAACATAGTTTAAAATTTTCAACAAAGATAACTATACCAAATGAACAATAAAATGTTAATTAGTTCATTTCATTTCAAGAGTAATAAACAGCAGATAAATTAATTTTGATTTATGATTAAAAAAATTCCAAACTGGTTAAAAAACAAGTATGCCTTTAGTATTCTGGTATTTGTAGTTTGGTTATCATTTTTTGATCAAAACAACATTATGACTCAATATTCTTATCAGTCACAACTTAAAAAGTTAAAAAGTGAAAAAGAATATTTTAATCAAGAAATAGAAAAGACAAGTCAGGAATTAGACGATTTAACTAAAAATCCAGCTACTCTA
>JAJCYN010000187.1 GCA_029262915.1 Flavobacteriales bacterium | reverse complement strand
TGTCAGAATCATTGGAATTTTTCTTCTAATAACTTTCAGGATAGATTTATCAAATTCGAATAACCTATTTCTTTTGTACAAAAATCTATAAGTAGATTTAGTAGCATATTCTAATAAATCAATATTTCCTAATTCAAAATGGATAATAAGGTTTAAGATTTTTGCAGAACTATATAAATCTAAACGAGCATCATCCTTCAATTCATTAAATATTCTGTTTAACCAGAATAAAGACTCTTTATACATTGATAAGCTAAAATAGATAACGGAAAAATTGTGATAAAACGCTAATAAATCTACAGATCGTATTTTATCTTTATTTTTTTTAATAAACTTTTCAATTTCGTTTATTAATAAATTACCTTTTTTAAATTTTCTAACTTTAATAAAATAATCTATTTCTAAGAGGTACGAACGAACGAAAATATCTATTTCGATATTTTTAGATGAGATTTTTCTTAATTTCTGAAGGGTCGATAAAAATTCATTATAGTATTTTAAGTCTTGACATATGTAAATAAAATTATTTAGAATAGCAATATAGCTTTTTACATTCTCCTTAATCCAGTAAGGAGATTGTTCCATTATTTCTACTGTTTTTTTTCGACATTCATAAAAATTAATAAGATGTCCTTTTGTATGAAAATAAATTCCTCTTGTATGATAATAATAGACTTTTGCTTGTATTGGCACATCTGAGTTGTCAATGTGTTCGTTAACACCCTCTACAAATTTTGAATATTTTTTTAGTTCCTCTTTGCTTCTTGCCATTCCTTTACTATTAAGAAGAAAAAATACGCTTGAAGATTGCTCTGAATAATCATTAATAACTTTTAATTTATCTAATACTTCTCTTTCTTCCTCAAAAAAAGATTCAATTTCTTTTAAATTTCTCTTTTGGTGAAGCTGAGCTCCCATTAGTCGTTTTTCCCATATCATTAACTCTAAAAACTGAGGATATCTTTCGTAATTTAAGGCATCTTTTTTTGCCTTTTTAAGAATTTGTGTCGCTTGGTTATTTAGTTTTTTTTCGTATAAAATTTGAATTCTTAAAATAGCTGATTTTAGTCGTGATTCTATTGTAGTGTTTGTGTGGTAGGCTTCTAATGATTTTAAAATCATTTGATATAAATAATTTTTTACTACATCTATTCTATCTGGAAAATTACTATTTGCTAATACTTTTTGTACAAGTGTAGTGTCGTAGTTCTTTTGTTTATCAATGATTTCAAACAATTTTAAATAATTATTTTTTTCTCCTATTGTATGTCGAGATGCAAATAATTTAAAATACCTCTTTTCTTGTTTTGATAAAGATTTTATTAAGTCATATAATATTTTATTTTTATTCATTGGACTTTTGTACCTATTACTAATAAATAACTATATAAATATAGTAATACTAAATTATAACAAACAATTGGACTTATGTAAATTTTAGAAATTTGTTTTGTGTATACACTTGTTAAAGAAGAATTTTGATTTAGAAATAACCTAAACAATGTATATTTTGAAACGAATAACTCCATACATCTCCTTAATAGTTTTAACACTATTTTTTCTATTGACCTTTAATTGTTTTGCTGTAAAGTACCTTGTTAGTTCTACTCAAGTTGTACAACAAACAGGTTCGGTTTTAGTAGGAAGTACAAATCAACAAATTTTACGAATCGATGTTGTTGTAACCAGTGCAGGAGGAAACAAAGCTTTAACCGCTACCGATTTTCAATTTACAATGCAAAACACTAATAATGTTGATGTTAGTAATGCAAAACTATATTACACTGCTAACTCATCGGTTTATGCAACAACCACATTATTGGGAACTATAGCTAACCCAACAGGCACCATTACTTTTATATTTAATCAAGATATTTCAGCTGTAAATACCTTTTATTTTTGGTTGGCTTATGATATAGCAGGAGGAGCAACTCTTGGAGATTTAACGGATGCTTTTGTTCCTGCAAACGGACTAGCATTTACTGAAGATAATGTTCCTGGAACCACATTTACACCTTCCCCTAATAATCCTGCTGGAGATAGGCCAATAGATGGAAATATGACTTATATTTCATCTACAGCTACTCAAGCCAATATCACAAATGTTTTTCAAGGATCAACAAATAACCAAGTAATAGGATTAACAGTTGTAACTTCAGGAAATATAGGCCCTATAGATGTAACATTATTCAACTTTAACACTACGGGAACGACCAATACAGGGATTGATATTTCAAATGCTAAACTGTGGTACACAGGAGCAAGTAATACTTTTTCTCCCACAACTCAGGTTGGGTCAACCATTGCAGCTCCAAATGGTATTTTTTCAATTGCAGGAACACAAACATTATTGAATGGAAACAATTATTTTTGGTTATCCTATGATGTTACGGCAGGTTCAACAATTGGCAATTTTGTAGATGCAGAATGTCCTTCCATTACAGTAGATGCATCTTCACAAAACCCGACCACAACAGCTCCAGCAGGAAACAGAGAAATAGCTGGAGCTCCAGCACTGTACCAACTTTCCTTAGGAACAACGTGTTCAGATGAATGCTGGGGGTTAACTGAAGCTTCCGATGGAAGTATTCTTGTAACTGGAGAAACAAGTATTGGTGGATGTGGTTTTTTTGGAGATTCTCAATCATTTTTTGCAAAATTAAATAACCAAGGAGATACCGTTTGGACAACAACTTTTGGAACAACAGGAAGTACAGAAAGAGGTCGTGCTGTAATTGAGACTAATGGTGGTGGTTATATTGTAGTAGGAGCTGCTTCAAACCTTGGTGCTGGGAGCGGTGATGCTTATGTTGTTAAAACAGATGTAAATGGAAATATTTCTTGGGAAAAAACTTATGGAGGAGTAGATTCAGATCGATTTAATGATGTAAAACAGACCAGTGATGGTGGTTATATTTTTACGGGGTATTATGGTGTTGGAGTTTTAAGTGACATATTTGTTGTTAAGACTGATGCGAGTGGAAATTTGACCTGGGGAAAACGATTCGATAATGGGGGGAATATTGACAAGGCATATTCTATTGTAGAAATTAGTAGTGGTGGATATGCTTTAGTAGGACAAACAACAGGAACAGCAGATTGTTGGATTATTAAATTAGATGTAACAGGGAATATTGTGTGGGAAAAAACCTATGGAGGTTTTGGTGTTGATGTTCCGAAATCTATACTTAATACTGCTGATGGCGGATTTATTTTTGTAGGTTATTCTGAAACTTGGGGAGGAGGAGGTTCTAGTAAAGACGTATTATTAATAAAAACGGATGGTAATGGTAATGAAGTATGGAGTAAAGTATATCAATATGGAGGAGGAACAACGGATGTTGCAAATAAAATAGAAGCTACAACGGATGGTGGTTATATTATTACAGGTACAA
Organism: Flavobacteriales bacterium; assembly: GCA_029262915.1. Classification (GTDB taxonomy): domain Bacteria; phylum Bacteroidota; class Bacteroidia; order Flavobacteriales_E; family Vicingaceae. Next base: position 3,101 of record JAJCYN010000187.1, on the reverse strand, counting down.
TTCGCAATATCGGTTTCGGTGTTACTGATGTATTATTGTTAAAAATTGATGTAAATGGGAATGTGACTTGGTCTAAACTGTATGGTGGACCAAGCTCAGAAGGTGCAAATAACGTTATACAAACTTCAGATGGAGGTTATTTAGCTGGAGGAACAACAAGCTCTTGGTCAACAGGAGGAGATGATATGTATTTTGTTAAAACCGATAATACAGGAGCAACAGATTGTAACGTTATGAATGTTGCTCCTACAACTATTCTTACACCAACAACTTTTAAAAGCAATACTACTGCAACAGTGGCAACAGGTAGTGCTACATCTACCCCATCAACTACAGCTAAAGCTTCTGGATCTGATACAATTATAGTTTGTACCAATGTTGTTTTACCTATAGAATTAATTTCATTTATAGGAAAAAATAATGGAGTAGTAAATTTCTTAGAGTGGCAAACAGCTTCAGAAATAAATAATGATTTTTTTACTGTGGAAAGAAGTGATGATGCTTTTAGTTGGAACAGCATTGGAACTCTATCAGGAGGAGGAAACTCTAATACTGTACTTCATTATTCTTTAATTGATGATGATCCTAATATGGGAATTAATTATTATCGATTAAAACAAACCGATTTTGATGGTAAATATGAATATTCACCTGTAATTGCTATTAATTCGGAAATTATAGAAATGTTTGATATTTCAGCCCTTTTTCCAAACCCAGCAGTAGATTTTTTCAATTTTACCTATAAAGGAAATGAAGAAAAGGAATTACTGATTGAGATTTATAATCATATTGGAGAATTGGTAATGGATGAAAAGGTTAATGATTACCATAACACTATAAGGACAGATAAACTTTCAAAAGGAATTTATTTTGTAAAATTCTCACAAGAGGGAAATACTAAAACCAGTAAGTTAATAATTAGTAAATAAAAAAATGAAAATAGATTCAGTAAAAACACACAAAAAGCCTCTGAATATTCACGCTTATTTATTTTGGTTTTTCTTAGTGTCTTTTGCTATTTATGGAGTTATCTCGATGTTAATTTTTTAATAAAATTAAACTTTACTCAAGTAGTTAAGTCTAACCTAAAAAATTAAATACTATGAAAAAAATATCATCTATTTTAATATTACTATTAATTAACATATTAACATTTAAAGCACAAGTACCTGATGCAGGTGTTTATTCGATATGGCCAGGTATAGATACTTCTATTCTTTCATTACCACACGTAAAGGGAGGTCAGGTTTATACAAAATGGATAGACTTAAACCCTGCCTCAGGAGTATATGATTGGACAATATTAGATGACCAATTAGCAACTATGAACTCTTTAGGGCTAAAGGCCACAGTACAAGTAAATGCTCAAGTTGGGGAGGTTCCTTTATGGATATTCGATTCGGTGGCAACTTGTTCATTTACATCGGGTCCATTAGCAGGTCAACCGTACCCTCAGTTTTGGGATCCAAAGTATATGAATTATACAAAAACTTTTTTACAAGCTCTTGCAACCCATTTAAAAGCTTCTCCTTATTTAAATAATATTTTAATGATAAGGCAAAATTGGAATGGTGCCCAAACTGAACAATATTGGTTAAGTTCGGCTGATGCAGCTGCATTTCCTTGTGCTCCAACAGGAACTGGATATAATTACCTAACTCCATCAAGTACAGCTTTATCAACAGCTTATGGGGACTCTATTATAGAATATCATAAAGCTTTTTTACCAGAAATTCCAGTAGCTGTTAGAACATTTGTAGCACATGGAGGTTGGATGATGATTCTTAGAGAATCAAATTTGACTTCTGGGTTCTTCCAAAACTATATAAACGATGGATTTTGGTTCTTTGCTACTTCAGCAAAGCCCATAGAAGAGGGAAGTGAATTATTTGCAGGATTTCGAGAATACTGTAGGACTGGTGCAACAATAGGACATAGTGAAAATTTTGCAAATCTTAATGGATTAGTCAACCCATTAGATACTTCTGTAAGTCGTGAGGAAGGAGCATATTGGGAAGCACTATGGAATATGCATAGAGGTATTTCTTATTTATGTTATAGAGGAGGTGATTTAGCTGACCCTTTGCTATGGGATTCTTTTCAATTTGCTACTAAATATGCTGGATACCACGCCTCACCTGTTGTTAGTCCAGGAGCGTGGATAGCTTTACGACCAGCTTTTATTGATACGAATATAGCTACATCATTTCCAAGTTATGTAAGTCCTGCTAACTATACGATGCATATCACTCAGGTAGATCCAGACAATACGAGTACAGGATTAACTCAAATAGGACCTCTTTCTCAAAAAGAAAGCTATTGGGCTCGAGAAACCAATGCAACTAACCGTATGGAATTTTTATTAGATAGTACTTTTAGAAATACAGTTAATGGAACAGACCTAACAATCAGAGTTGTTTATTTTGATCAAGGAACAGATAATTGGTCATTACTTTATGAAAATGCTGGAGGAGAAACCACGCTTGGTACCATTACTAAAACCAATACTCAACTGTGGCAAGAAGCAACATTCACATTAAATAATGCTGATTTTATTAATTCAACAAAAGATTTAGTTCTTTTTAGTGAAGCAGATGGAAATGACATTTTTCATATGGTAGAAGTGATAAGAAATAATGTAGTTGGAATAAAAAATAAATCCCAGAACAATCTTGATTTGAAAATTTACCCTAATCCAGCAGGTTCATATTTTACTTTCGTATTAAATAACCTTCAAAAAGAACCAATATATTTTAAGTTATTTGATGCAGTAGGAAGACAATTGTTAACCAAAGAATATACTACTTCTTCTAGTAAATTAACCAAAACCATTAATTTATCTGACTTGTCAAATGGAATCTACTATTTAACATTTAATTCGGGACAATTTAGCAAAACAGAGAAACTAATTATTTCTAAGTAATTAAATTAACTCTTAATACGAAATATATTGCTGATACTGTAATTCTTTTAATTTGATGATTGCCCTACTTTATAATTATTTCATTAAAAATCACAAAATAATTTGTTTAATTAGGAATCCTTACTATATTTGTATTGTGAATTCACAATACAAATTAGTTATTAATTATTTAAAAATT
>JAJCYN010000186.1 GCA_029262915.1 Flavobacteriales bacterium | reverse complement strand
AGTAGCTCCTAACATCAAAGCATATTCATTACTCGTAATAGCAAAATCATCATTAAAAGCAGAATGATCCGCATATCCCACAATCAAATCAGGGTATTTTTCTTTATAATAGGGAATTCTTTTTAATTTAACATCCTCTATTTTAGATGGAAAAGACTGGAAGCCAACCATTAGTATATTTAATTGCCTCCCCAATTCTTTTTTTATTTCGCCAATTTCGATTTCTGTTCTACCCCCAATTCCAAGAATAACGGGGATATTAGTTTTCTGAATTTCGTTAATTACCTTCTTATCGTAGAAACAAACAGGATGAATTTCCACATACTTAGGTGCCTTAATCTGTTTCAACAAATCAAAAGACTCTATATCCAAAGGCATAAAAATTATGTCCAGACCTATTGACTGGGTATAAGTCAGAATTTTTTTCCATTTTGACATAGAAAAAGTATAATTCTTTAGAGTTTCAAAAGCAGTATGTTTTGATGATGTTAAATAGCTCAGATCAATTATTACCTGAAACTTAATTCCATTTACTCCAGATTTTTTTGCTTCATCAATTAACGAAACAATATAATCATAGTCTCCTTCATGATGGAAAGCTGTTTCAGCATATATATAGATTGAATTACTCATCGATAGTAAGCAATAAAGATTTTTCAATTCTATTATTCATATCTTTTTGGAACTCTAAAAAAGATACTGTTTTATTGTAAGGAAACTTAATCTCTCCTTTAGGTTTTATATATGAATTTTCTAATTTGTTATCTTCTATTGTCTTAATAATTTCCAACAAACCAATATGTAATTTTTCCCCCTTAAAAGATTCTATTATTTGTTTTGATCTTTCCAAATCATTTGGAACATCAACGGTTAAAGTCATATTAGAATAGTCATTTCTCCCTATTTTAATAACCCCACATTTATATTTTTCAGGATTGAATATGAACAATAATAAATATTCACTAACCGAAGGATCTATAGAATTGTAACAATCAATTAAGGCTTCCACTTTAATTATCTCAGCAGTAGCTCCTACAGGAACATTAACCAATCGACAATAATCTAATCTATTATCATTTAAGAAGTTAATTTGACGATTCAAATATTCATAAGAAGTAAAAACGTTATCACCTGTTATACGAATAACATTATCTGCATTAGTTAATTTTGCAACTTCTAACATCCTTTCAATAACCTTATCTGACGAACCTCTGTAAATTTTTATTTCATTTTTAGCAGCAACATCTTCTAAAATATCATCAACATTTTCATTTGAAGTGCAAATAAATACTTCATCAATTTCAGCAACTAACTTTAATCTAAAAATCATATAATCCAAAAGAGAATACTCTTCATGAACCATTCTAAGCACCTTAAGTGGTAATCGAGTGGAAACCGTTCTAGCAATAATACAGGCTATTGTTTTTGCCATTTATATATCCTCCAAATAAATTATAGCATCCTTCTCGATGTCTCTTCTTGCTGGTTTTCCAATAAGGTATTTTAATTCGCCTGGAGATAAACCTTCCCCTGGTCTTTTAAAATCAATATCATCTATCGTAAAAACTTCACCTTTTTTAATGTTTCTTGTAGAGACAATACTTCTTCTAAATGCATCTTTTTTCTCTTTATTTTCCTGAGCAGATATTCTTGTCGTACCCAATGCATCACTTATTCTTTTTGATTGTGAGCAAATTTCCGTAAGCTCATCAAAATTAGCAGAAACCTTATGATCCCATCCCGACATACTTTTATCTAAAGTAAAGTGTTTTTCTATTACACTAGCTCCTAAAGTAACAGCAGCTAATGGAATAGAAGTTCCAATCGTATGGTCAGAAAAACCAATTGGGTAAGGATAAAGTTGTTGTAATGTTTGGATGTTTCTAAGATTTACTTGTCGATCATCTGGAGGATAAATAGAAATACAATGTAAGATGCATATTTGGTTGTTTCCAGCATTTTCAATCGTTTGAATAGCAGTATCAATCTCATCCAAATTGCTTAATCCTGTAGAGATAACAATAGGCAAATTTTGTTTAGCTATATATTCTAAAAAGGGATAGTTATTCAAGTCCATTGATGCCACCTTAATGTATGGTGTCTTCATTTTTTGCACCACAAAATCAACCTCATTTTTCGAAAACGGTGTTGATGTACAATCAATACCAATTTCGTTCGCTAATTTTTTCATCTCCAACAGTTGGTTTTCCGAAATTGAATACTCTTCAACAATCTTAGCTAATGTATAATCTTTCCTATCTCTATAATCATCAGCTAAAAAATAATTTTCATCATACACTTTTTTAGAAAAAATGGAATCTACATTCCAACTTTGGAATTTAACGCAATCTGCCCCAGCACCCTTTGCTTGCTGAATCATTTTTTTTGCAATATCCATATCACCGTTATGATTAGAACCCAACTCGGCAATCACATATGGTTTGCAATAATTAAATACTTCTTTTTTATCAGTTAGCTGTAATTTCATTCTTCAATATTTGCTTCTTCTAACATTTTTATTTCTTCCCACCACATAGGATGTTTAATACCCAAAGATAAAATTTTATCGGTATACTTTTTTAGATTATCACTATAACTACAATATTCCGATAATCTGTTTATTTCTTCTAAATTGTTATTATATCCATCATATTCTATTACCAAGTTTTGATAATGCTTCTTTTTAATTTTAATCCCTTGTAAAATCTTTTTTTCATTTAATGATTTTAATCCTATCGAATTTAGATCATGCTGCCTATAATAAATATACGTTTCATTTGTGAAAATGGCTGTTTTATGTTCTAAGAGCATCCTTGAAAAAAGCATCCAATCAACTGCGGCAATATCAGTATTGAAATTAATATTCTTTGGCAATGACCTAACCTGAATAGCG
>JAJCYN010000185.1 GCA_029262915.1 Flavobacteriales bacterium | reverse complement strand
CGTCTAGGTGACAGTTGTGTTAAAATTACCTAATTTTGCAAGGTTCTTTGAAAATATTGGGGTCGTTTTTGGTTTTGACAGCAAGACGAATTTGATAAGTAAGCGTGTCGAGCGTTGTAAATTTGCTCGTTAATCTCGGTTTACAAATCGCTAATTGGCGAAAATAACTATGCAATGGCTGCATAATCCAGACTCAGTCTGATTATCTTTATCCTAGTCGCTAGGCGGCAGGACCATTAACCTCTCAGCAGTTCTGTTCATTAATTGTTGTTTTTGAGGTTTCATAATTTTGAACTAGCTAGGTAAATTGCTTCGATTTATCGGTGAAACACAAGAGGCTTAAGCTTATTGTTGGTTGCTTTTAACCTGCTTTAAGTCTAACAATTAATTGAAAGCTACACACGAAGAAAGCTTATTATTTCCTTGTTTGGACGAGGGTTCGAATCCCTCCGACTCCACTTTCGTCCTGCGTAGCTTTATGCTAAGCAGGATTTTTTCAACTCAATTCTTTAATATTATTGTGTTAGATTGCTTATACGCCAATTATATGGAAAAAACTTAGTATGCTATAATTACACCTATTTTTCACTGCAAAATATGCGGTAAATATTTTTGTTTGCGGTAAATAGTTACTATATTTGTTGCATATTTTGCGGTAAATAAAATATGCGATACATTCATCAATATAAAAATTGGCCTAATTTCACCTGGAAAAATGCTTCTATTTTAACCATTTTGGCTGAAGTACGAAATTTACAAGGAAATCTTTTGGGAACAATGGAAAACTTAGGTTTTAACTTGAAAAATGAAGCTGTTTTAGAAACGATTACGCTAGATGTCTTAAAAAATAGTGAAATAGAAGGAGAACTATTGAATGATAAAGAAGTTCGATCGTCAGTTGCAAAAAGATTAGGGTTAGATTTTGATGCCAATATTTATCCTGATAGAGATGTAGAAGGAATAGTAGAAATGATGTTAGATGCAACGCAAAACTACTCATCACCATTGACCAATGAACGATTGTTTGACTGGCATTCAGCAATTTTTCCGACAGGTAGAAGCGGAATGCATAAAATTACAGTTGGAAATTGGCGAAAAGGAGAAGAACCTATGCAGGTTGTATCTGGAGCAATGGGTAAAGAAATTGTACATTTTGTAGCACCAAAATCTTTACAACTTGATTATGAAATGGATCAATTTATAAAATGGATCAATAATAAAAAAGACATAGATGATGTACTAAAAGCTGCTATTATTCATTTATGGTTTATTACTATACATCCTTTCGATGATGGAAATGGCAGAATAACAAGAACATTAACAGATATGCAATTAGCAAGGTCTGATAAAAGTAACCAACGGTTTTATAGCATGTCGGCACAAATTCTAAAGGAAAGAAAGCAGTATTACATTATATTGGAGCAAACGCAAAAAGGAAATTTAGATATAACAGACTGGATTCTTTGGTTTTTAAAAACACTAAAAGAGTCCATTTTATCTTCAAAAGAATTGTTGGCTGAAGTATTGATAAAAGCTAAGTTTTGGCAATTACATAAAGATACACGATTAAATGAACGCCAAATAAAAATGATTAATAAACTTTTTGATGGTTTTGAAGGCAAACTTTCAACATCAAAATGGGCTAAAATATGTAAATGTTCAACAGATACAGCATTGAGAGATATACAGGATTTAGTAAAAAAAGAAATTTTAATTAAAGAAAACGCAGGTGGTAGAAGTACCAGCTATTTACTGACTTTTAATTGAAATAGATCATAAAATAATTTCGGAAAGTACTTCGACAGCACTTCGACAGGTTCAGTGTGACAATCATCATTTAATCAACCACCAACTTACCAGCAAAACTTAATTGTTGTTCTTTATTGAGGTAGCGATAAAAATAGACGCCTTTAGGGAGCCAACCTACATCCAATTGAGTAGTAAAGGCAGTAATGTTTTTAGACAATACTTCTTTTCCTGTAACATCTAATAAACGAAAAGTTGCTGCTATTTTACCAGTAGTATAGGGGAGTTCAATAGTTACAACAGCATTGGTAGGATTAGGGTAAATTAGCAACTGTTGCTGCTCTATTATTGGTACATTGGCAACTCCCACACTAATATAGCAATTGGCAGTATCTACACAACCGTTACTGTCTATTTTTAGTAGCCACATATCCTGGCTTCCTGTATCTGGAAAAGCAGGATAAACCACCCCTCCACAAATAAAACCACCATCTGTTGTTGGGCGAATGTCTTTTATCTCAAAATCAGTACCATTGGCATTCATCCATGGAATGCGGTAAGTTCTATGCCAAAGTGTATCTCCATTGGGTTTTAGCTTAATGATTAATCCATCATGTCTTCCAAAAGTAACACCATCCGTATCCCATTGCCAACCTGCTGCCATTAAATTACCATCAGGCAATTCAATGATGGTTTTAAAATCATCATTTCCATTGCCTAGTGCACCTGGTTCCGGGTAAGTTCTTGTCCAAACGGTATCACCAAGGTTATCTAACTTAATGGCATAAGGATACCTAAACCCATTGGCATCTAAATTTATTGCTCCACCAAAAATGTAGCCCCCATCTTGGGTTTGAATAATGCTCCAAGGTGTGTCATCATTTGTTTCTCCAAAGATCTTAGTAAACTCCTCATTGCCTATACTGTCTATTTTGGTTATTCTAATGTTGTCTTTTGCAGGTGTACCGGGTCCAGCACTTCGGGTCCACCCAGTAAAAATATAACCTCCATCATTACAAACTGCAATTTGTGTAGGTGTTTCTAGCCCTGGACCTCCATAAAATTGTTGCCATTCAATGGTTCCTAAACTGTCTGTTTTAATCACCCAATGCCTAGCAGTGGTTTGTGAGTTATCTCCTATGAGTATAAACCCTCCATCTGGGGTTTGTTGCATGTGCCTACCGGTTTGAAAAACTACGGTATCTCCATACGTTTTGGTCCATAAGGTATCGCCCACTTCATTAAATCGAAACAATAGTGCAACATTGCTTCCATTAGTACTGCCCCTTCTACCTCCATACATGGCATAGCCTCCACTATTTAATTTGATTAAAGAACCTTGAAAACCTGTAGCATAAGTGTACGTTGCATCGCCATAAATTTTTTGAAACAGTATATTTCCATTAAAATCGGTTTGCAATACATGAATGTTTTGTTTTCCTGTTGTAAGAGAAAGGTAAGCACCAGCAGCAAAATAACCACTGTCATTTTCTAGGGCATTAAGTCCCGCTCCGCCCCAGCCATTGCTTACAGGGTAACGATTATTAACGTTTTGGGCATTTAGAGCCTGAGTGGCAAGAAGAAGAATTACAATCAGTTGAATGAAATTACTTCGTTTTACTGACAATGGTGAGTGCTTTATTGTATGTTGGAGTGTTAACATTTACTGTTTAAACGCTATTTTTTGAGTTAAAGTTGCTTTTATCTTTTTAGTATTAGGTTACGAATCAGTACTTCGACAGCACTTCGACAGGCTCAGTGTGGCAAAGGATAAGATTCTGCAAGTATAGTATTTTATCATTTCATCTTTACCAATTTACGGGTTAGCATTATTATGTCATTTACTTTAATGTGGTACAAATATATACCCTTGTGTAATACATTATTATTAACGATTAACTTATTTACACCATTTTGTAAAGCAGTACGATAAATTTCTCTTCCTGTTAGATCATTTATTACCAAATAGGCATTATTCGTGTTGTCTAGTAAAGTAGCTTTAATGGTGGTAGTTTCATTAAAAGGATTGGGGTAGTTCATTAATTGGTAGCTGGTGGTTAGTAGTTGGTGTTTGGTAGTTAGGGTTTGGTTATTGGTATTTTGGGTATTAAAAACACGATTGGATGATGCCAATACCGGAAAATTAAATACTTCTGCTACTTGTTGCTGGTTAAACACCATTGCCAATAAATTACGAGCATTAATGCTCCCGGTTAGTTGGGGGTTATGAGCAACTGTTTCTACCTGAGTTTTAAATAATGCGTTTGTTTTTAGGGTGTTAAATTTACCCGATAGCCCATCCATAGCTATTAATGCTCGTTGCATGGTACAAAAATCCAATACCAAACCTTGTTGTTCTAAGGCGGTAATTTTTTGTAACGCTGTAGTAAATTTTTGGTCTTTACACAATACCTCTATGGCATTAACTTCAGCACCTTTGGTATCTGTAATGCCACCGAGTATTACCAGAATACTATCGCCCCCAGTGGTAATGGTAGAATCGCGCATAAAAATACGGATCAGACTGTTGTTAATTAAACT
>JAJCYN010000184.1 GCA_029262915.1 Flavobacteriales bacterium | reverse complement strand
TAGCGACTTATACGCCTGCTGCTGCTCTTGGAACACATACCTTTACCTGGGCAGTTTCTTCTGATTCTATTGATGATGTACCTGCTGATAATATGATAGCTGGTGATGCTTTTGAAGTTGTTGGAGCAACAGGATTATATGCTCGAGATGATTTTGGAACGGCTGGTAACGGTGGTGGGTACAATAATCAAGTAACACCTGCTACTGAAGATTATGAAGCGGGTAATTACTATGATATTTTTGGAACGCAGCAAGTTGGAAAAATTGATGTGATAGTAGGCTCAAATACTCCTGCAGGTGCTATCTTGGATGTAGTCTTATATGAAGTAGATGCTACTGGTAACTTTATACAAGTGGACAGATCTCAGGTTCACATCGTTACTGCTGCAGATATAGGCAATTTGGTTAGTTTAGATCTACCAACACAACCTACAGTTAATGCAGGAACTACTTATTTTGCTGCAGTACACGGCTGGGGTGGTACAGGTTCTGAATTTTTCTATGGTTCAAGTGGTTCTTCTCCAGATAATACTGGATCAGTTGGAGCAACAAGTTTACTTTTTTATCCAAATATGTCAACACCTAATGCTGGTGAAGCTTTCTTTACGCAAAGCACACCTATGGTAAGGTTAAATTTTGACCTTACAGTTGGTGTTAATGAAGTTAGTGCTGATAACTTTAATTTTAATGTTTATCCTAACCCAAGTACTGGAGAGTTTAACATTAACTTAAATGCTGATGTTTCTAACAATGTAAGCTTAACGGTTAAAAATGTTGTTGGACAAACAGTTATTAATAAAACAATTGCTGTTGCTGGTAAAACAGTAGAAACTATTTCTTTAACGGATTACAGTAAAGGAATTTATTTCTTAACTATTGATAATAGAACAGTTAAGTTAATTGTAGAATAAGTTATTATTCTATAATACTGAAAATAGAAACCCTTGGAGTGAAATTCACTCCAAGGGTTTTTTATTTGGAACCACTAGATCGTTATACAGGACAAAACAAACTAGTAAGAAGTATCAATCATTCCAATTTTCAGCATTTTATAGATATGTCATTCTTTCTAGTTCCATAGAACGTTAGACTATTGGTATTATTTCTAAATAAAAAAGCCTCACTAAGAATATAGTGAGGCTTTTAATATTATTTAAAAAATTAAACCAATCCTTGGTCTAACATTGAATCTGCAACTTTTACAAAACCAGCAATGTTTGCTCCTTTTACATAATCAACATAATCTCCTCCTTCTTTGCCATACTCAACACAAGCATTATGAATGGAGACCATAATATTATGTAACTTTTCATCAACTTCTTCGGTCGTCCAAGACATTCGTAATGAGTTTTGGCTCATTTCTAATCCAGATGTTGCAACCCCACCAGCATTGGAGGCTTTTCCTGGTGCAAATAAAATTTTTGCCGATGAAAATGCTTCTATTGCTTCTGGTGTTGATGGCATATTGGCTCCTTCTGCTACACAAAAACAACCATTGGCTAATAATGTTTTGGCTTCTTCTCCATCTAATTCATTTTGTGTTGCACATGGTAAGGCAATATCACATTTAACTCCCCAAGGTCTTTCTCCTTCGTGAAATTCAAATCCATCAAATTGATCTGCAATTTCCTTAACTCTTCCTCTTTTTACGTTCTTTAATTCCATTAAAAAATCTAAATGTTCTGAGTGAAATCCTTTTGGTGCGTAAACGTATCCTGATGAATCAGAAACTGTAACTACTTTACCGCCTAAATGAATGACTTTTTCAAGTGCATATTGTGATACATTTCCTGAACCAGAAATTGCTACTGTTTTTCCGTGAAAATCATCTCCTTTGGTTGCCAACATTTCTTTAGCAAAATATACTGTCCCGTATCCTGTAGCTTCTGGTCTAATTAAAGAACCTCCCCAGTTACGTCCTTTTCCCGTTAAAATACCTGTAAATTCATTCCTGATTTTTTTGTATTGACCAAACATATAACCTATTTCTCTTCCTCCTACACCTATATCTCCTGCAGGAACATCTGTATCTGGACCTATATGTCTTTGTAATTCCGTCATAAAGGATTGACAAAACTTCATTACTTCATTGTCTGATTTCCCTTTTGGATCGAAATCTGACCCTCCTTTACCTCCACCCATTGGTAAGGTTGTTAATGAATTTTTGAATACTTGCTCAAATCCTAAAAACTTTAAAATTGATAAGTTTACTGATGGATGAAATCTTAATCCTCCTTTGTAAGGCCCTATTGCTGAATTAAATTCTACTCGAAATCCTTTGTTAATTTCAATTTCTCCTTTATCATTTAACCAAGGAACTCTAAACATAATGGTACGTTCAGGCTCAACCATTCTTTCTAAAATTTTTGCCGCTTTGTATTGTGGCTTATTCGCAATAAAAGGAATAACTGCTTCAGCTACTTCTTCTACTGCTTGTAAAAATTCCGACTCGTGAGCTTGTTTTGATCTAACGTCATCCATAAAAGAGTCAATCTCTGCTTGATGATCTGACATGTTTTTTTTATTTAAAGTTTCTGTTAACATAGTTCGTATTTTTTAATAGTCTATACTTTATATATTTTACCGCACAAATGTAATTTTTTTTAACCTTTTGCTCCATTTTTTTTAGGAAATTTAAAAGGATTTGTCGTTTGTTTTGTAGCAATGCTTTTAAGAAGGAAAATTAAAAGTTTTCATTAGCCTTGTCCAAGTATTAATTTGAGAAACAGCAAGCGTTAAATAACATATTTCGCTTTTATTAAAATAGTTGAAAAGCGACTCTATCAAATCATCATCAATTTGTTCTGAACTTATTTTGGTTAGCTTTTCGGTAAAGTTAAGCACCGACTTTTCTTTTTCTGAAAAATGATTCACTTCACGCCACTCATTTAGTGAAGCTATTCTTTGGTCAATTTCGCCCACATCTTTTAATTCTTTGCGATGCATATTTACGCAGTAAGTACAATTATTAATTTGAGCAACTCTTAATCGGATTAACTCTAATAACAACAACTCTATAGGAGAATCGTTAATGTAATTCTCAATTATCATTAGGTTTTCAAACATTCCTTTAGGAATATCTTGACGAGAAACACGTTCCATAACTATCTTTTGATTTTAGAGAACAAGGTATAACTTTTTAATTTGCATTTCTAAAAAAAAATCTCATATATTTGCTATCTATTATGAAAATGACAAAAAATACAAATTGGTGGTGGTTTCGTTTTAACTGAAAAGCGTAATCAAAACTTTTGTATATAAAATACTTTAAAGCTTGTCGATTACGACAAGCTTTTTTTTATGAAAAATTAATTGAAAAGAAAACGTTAAATAAAATCGTCATTGCGAGCTCTTGTCATCCTGAGCTTGTCGAAGGGAAAAAAGCGAAGTAATCTCCTCCTAAAAAAGAAGATTGCTTTATAAACCCTTTTAATAGTTCGATAAACTCACTATGACAAAAGAGTTTATTCGCAATGACGTAAAAGAAACCAATGCAACTAAAAACAATACATAAAAAATTACTCTCAGACACAGTTACTCCTGTTGGGTTGTACCTTAAATTGAGGGATCAATTTTACAACTCTTTTTTACTTGAGAGTTCAGATTATCACGGAAATGACAACAATTTTTCGTTTATCTGTTTAGAACCATTGGTTTCTTTTATTGTAGAAGATAAAACGATTAATATAAAAGGGCTGGAATTGGATTCAACTGTGCAAATTGAGGAGAAAAACCAGGTAATTACTGAACTTCAAAAATTAATTGATTCATTTGATATTGAACAAGATAAAGGTGTAAATGGATTTTTCGGTTATACCAATTACGATGCCGTTAAATATTTTGAATCATTAAACATTGATGCTCCAAAAAAAACTACCCATTCAACGCCAGAAATGCATTATTCGCTTTTTAGATACATTATACAAATAGATCATTTTAAAAATGAAATCTTGATTACTGAAAATGTTGTAGAAGAGGCTGAATCAAACATCGAAAAAATTGTTGATTTAGTGAGTAGCAATAATCATCCTCGTTATCATTTTAAATTAGATGGAAATGAAGATACAAACATTTCTGATGCTGATTTTAAAAACTTAGTTACAAAAGGAAAAGAGCATTGTCAGAAAGGAGATGTTTTTCAAATTGTTTTATCTCGTCAGTTTTCGCAGCAGTTTAATGGTGATGAGTTCAATGTTTATCGTGCTTTACGTTCCGTAAACCCTTCACCGTATTTATTTTATTTTGATTTTGGAAATTATAAATTGTTTGGTTCTTCGCCCGAAGCTCAATTAAAAGCAAGCAATAAAAAAGCAACCATCAACCCAATTGCAGGAACTTTTAAAAGAACGGGAAATGATATTGAGGATAAAAAATTAGCAAAAGAATTAACAAAAGACCCAAAAGAAAATGCAGAGCATACAATGTTGGTTGATTTGGCAAGAAACGATTTAAGTCGACACGGAAAAAATGTAACCGTAAAAACATACAAAGAAACGCAGTTTTACAGTCACGTAATTCATTTGGTTTCGGAAGTTGAAGCTGATTTAAACTCGACCTCTGACTCCTTGCAAATTTTTGCTGATACTTTCCCTGCTGGAACTTTATCGGGGGCACCAAAATACAAAGCAATGCAATTGATAGATGAATACGAAAACCAAAATAGAGGATTCTATGGTGGTGCAATTGGAGTTTTTGGTTTTGATGGTTCAATAAATCACGCTATCACGATAAGAAGTTTTTTGAGTAAAAATAACACCTTGTTTTTTCAAGCTGGAGCTGGTGTTGTGGTTGATTCAAATGAAGAAAATGAATTACAAGAAGTAAATAATAAGCTTGGTGCATTAAAAAAAGCGTTGAGTTTAGCTGAAGAAATATAAACCGAGGTTCTCCCCTCAAGGGAGGAAGAATAAAAGAAATATGGAGAAAATTTTAATAGTAGACAATTACGATTCGTTCACGTACAATTTAGTGCATTATGTAGAAGCAAATCCGAATTATGAAGTAGATGTTTTTCGTAATGATAAAATTAGCATTGCTGATGTGGATAAATACAACACCATTATTTTATCTCCTGGACCAGGGTTGCCAAAAGATGCGGGAATTGTAAACGAATTGATAAAGACGTATGCTCCAACAAAAAAGATTTTGGGAGTTTGTTTAGGGATGCAAGCTATTGGAGAAGTTTTTGGAGGAAGCTTGGTTAATTTGAAGGAAGTATTTCACGGTGTAGCAACGCCTATTCAAGTTTTGGATAAAGGAGATTTGTTGTTTAAAGATCTTCCAGAATCATTTAATATAGGACGTTACCATAGTTGGGTGATTTCTAATGATGGCTTTCCTGATAAATTAAAAATTACTTCCGTAGAAGAAAACGGACAAATTATGTCATTAAAACACAACCAATTTAATGTTTACGGAGTACAATTTCATCCAGAATCAATCTTAACAGAACACGGAAAAGAAATGATTAATAATTTTTTGAATATATAACGTCATTGCGAGGTACGAAGCAATCTCTTTACTAATAATAAGATTGCTTCACTCGTACCTCGTTCGCAATGACGAAACAACTAAAAAATGAAAAAAACTTTAAACAAACTATTTGAGCATCAAACATTATCCGAATCAGATGCCTATAACATCTTGACCCGAATAGGAAAAGGAGATTTTAATCATTCTCAAATAGCAGCATTTTTAACTGTTTATTTAATGCGGAATATTTCTGTGGAAGAATTGACCGGTTTTAGAAATGCGTTATTGGATTTATGTCTAAAAATAGATTTATCAGATTTTAATACCATTGATGTTTGTGGAACAGGTGGTGATGGAAAAAATACTTTTAATATTTCTACACTATCTGCTTTTGTAATTGCTGGAGCAGGCTACAAAGTAGCCAAACACGGAAATTATGGTGTTTCTTCTTCTTGTGGTTCATCTAATGTATTAGAACATTTGGGCTATGAATTCACCAATGATGAATCTGTTTTGAAACAACAAGTAGACGAAGCTAATTTTTGTATGATGCACGCCCCATTATTTCATCCTGCGATGAAAAATGTTGGACCAATAAGGAAAGAATTAGGCATTAAAACATTTTTTAATATGCTCGGACCATTGGTAAATCCGAGTTTTCCTCAAAATCAATTGGTGGGAGTTTTTAACTTAGAAATTGCTCGTATTTATAACTATTTATTACAGAAATCAGATAAGAATTATACTATTTTACACAGTTTGGATGGTTATGATGAAATTTCTTTAACAGGAAAATTTAAAGCCATTTCTAACCAAGGGGAAACATTATTGTCTCCAGAATCAATTGGTTTTGAAACACAAAAACAAGAAGACATTTTTGGAGGGGAAACTATAAAAGAAGCTGCCAAAATATTCATAGATGTTTTAAGTAATGAATGTACGGACAAACAAAAAAATGCTGTATTGGCCAACTCCTCTTTTGCTATTCAATGCTTTGAACCCAATAAATCTTTAGCCGATTGTACAGCAATTGCCAAAGAATCTTTGGAATCTGGAAAAGCTTATAAAACACTAAAAAAATTAATATTATGATGTCATTCTGAGCAAAGTTTTATTCTCGCTTTAGCGAGATTATAAAACACAGTGAAGAATCTAAAAAACTTAACAACAATAAAAGATTAATCACTTCATTTTACTAAGAAATAAATTTCTTGTAAAATAT
>JAJCYN010000183.1 GCA_029262915.1 Flavobacteriales bacterium | reverse complement strand
ATGAACACATCATTATTAGACCCAATCGTTAACCAAAGAGTATCTGAAATGGCCGAAAATTTAGTCGGTTCAGAAATAATTAAGCTTGCTGGAGAAGTAAAAGAAAAAATAAAACAAGGTGAAAAAATTTATAATTTAACCATTGGAGATTTTAATCCTAAAATATTTCCCATTCCCTCTGAACTTAAAAACGAGATTATTACAGCCTACCAAAATGATGAAACAAACTACCCAGCTGCTAATGGGATTTTAGAATTAAGAGAATCCGTTTCCCGCTATTTACATACAAGAGAAGGTCTGGAATATGATCCTGAACAAATCCTAATTTCTGGTGGGGCACGACCATTAATTTATGCTACATATCAGACAATCCTTGATCCAGAAGATACCGTTTTATTTCCCGTTCCATCATGGAACAATAATCATTATTGTCATTTAACAAGAGCCAAACAAATTTTAATTGAAGCTACAGCCGAAAATAATTTTATGCCTACTGCGGCAGACTTAAAACCTTACATTGGTGAAGCAAATTTAATTGCGTTATGCTCTCCATTAAATCCCACTGGAACGGTTTTTACTGAAAATGGTTTAAATGATATTTGTGATTTAATACTAGAAGAAAACAAGAAAAGAGGAGATACTAAAAAACCTGTTTATTTAATGTTTGATCAAATTTATTGGGCATTAACTCATGGGGAAACAAGGCATTATGATCCAGTTTCTATTAATCCTGATATGAAAAATTATACCATTTACATAGACGGTATTTCCAAAGCATTTGCTGCAACAGGTGTTAGAGTGGGCTGGGCCTTTGGCCCTCAAAAACTAATAATGAAAATGAAAGCCATTCTGAGCCACGTTGGAGCATGGTCACCAAAAGCCGAACAAGTGGCAACAGCCAATTATTTAGATAATGATGATGCCACTGATGAATATTTATTTTCATTTAAAAACGACATTAGTAAACGTTTAAATGCTTTTTATGAAGGTGTAATAAAATTAAAAGATGAAGGGTTTCAGATTGAAGCTATACCTCCACAGGCTGCAATTTACCTTACCGTAAAATTTGACTTGACTGGAAAAATAACTCCAGATGGAACAGTGCTAGAAACTACGGCTGATGTTACTAAGTATCTTTTGAATGAAGCTGGATTAGCTATCGTTCCTTTTTATGCTTTTGGAGCATCGAAAAAATCTCTTTGGTACAGACTTTCTGTTGGAACATCAATTTATGAAGAAATTGATGAATTATTTGAAAGACTCAAAGCAGCCTTAAGTAAATTGAGCTAATTTTACTGTCAATTATGAATACCAATAATTACTGTATAATAATGGCTGGTGGAATTGGGAGTCGATTTTGGCCGATGAGTAGAACCCAGCACCCAAAACAATTTCTAGATATTTTAGGAACAGGAGAAACCCTAATTCAACAAACCTATAATAGGTTAAAACGAATTTGCCCTGAAGAAAATATTTATATTGTTACTAATGAAATTTATAAAGATTTAACCAAATCACAATTAGCTGGAATTACTGATGAGCAAATTATTTGCGAACCAAAAATGAGAAATACTGCTCCATGTATTGCTTATGCCAATTATAAAATAGCAGCAAAAAACCCTAATGCCAATATTGTTGTTGCCCCTTCCGATCATCTAATTTTGAAAGAAGATGAATTTGTTAGAGTAATAGAACTAGCACTAAATCATACTTCTTCAACTGATTGCTTATTAACTTTAGGAATAACTCCTAGTAGACCAGATACTGGATATGGATATATTCAATTCATAGAAGACGATACCGAAATTAAACGAGTAAAAACATTCACTGAAAAACCAGACTCAGAATTAGCCAAAAATTTTATTGAAAGCGGGGATTTCTGCTGGAATTCTGGAATGTTTATCTGGAGCTTAAAAAGCATTCAAAGAGCATTCGAAACTCTTTTGCCAGACGTGAATGATGTCTTTAAAAATGGATTAGGAAAATACAATACTACAGAAGAACACAACTTTATTCAAACAGCTTACGCTACTTGTAAAAACATTTCCATCGATTATGGAATAATGGAAAGTTCTAAAAATGTTTTTGTAATTAGTGCTGATATAGGCTGGTCCGACCTGGGAACCTGGGGATCTATTTATACTCATCTTCCTTTAGATAAAAATAACAATGCTTTAGTTGGAAAGAATGTAATGATGTACGATTCTTCTAACAACATAGTTAATGTTCCTCAAGATAAATTAGTTGTTTTACAAGGCTTAGATGATTACATTATTGTTGAATCTGACAGTATTTTGCTAGTATGCAAAAAAGAAGATGAACAAAAAATTAAGCAATTTGTCGCTGACGTTAAAAAAACTCAAGACGAAAAATTTTACTAGCACACATCATTTATTTCAAGTTACTTACATTTGACCTCAATTATGAGTGAGAGTGAAGATAATAAAGCAGAAATGTCATTTCTGGAGCATCTTGAAGTGTTTAGATGGCACTTGGTCAGATCAACTATCGTTATCCTCCTTTTTACAATTCTTGCTTTCATATTTAAGTCTTTCGTTTTTGATACCGTCATCTTGGCACAAAAGAATTCGGATTTTTGGACTTATGAGCTATTTTGTAAATTTTCCCACCTAATTGGTAGAGGAGATGATCTTTGCATGAGTGAAATTAGCTTTAGCCTAATTAACATTACTATGAGTGGCCAATTTACCATTCATATAGTAACATCATTGGTTGCAGGTATTGTTTTGGCTTTTCCTTATATGCTCTTTGAAATATGGCGATTTATTACTCCAGCACTTAAAAAAGGAGAAAAAAAGTATGCACTAGGATTGGTTTTTTCTGGCTCATTATTATTTACACTTGGAATTTTGTTCGGTTATTATTTTGTCTCTCCATTGTCTGTGCAGTTTTTAGGAAATTATGAAGTGAGTGAGCAAGTTCAAAACCAAATTACATTGAGTTCATTCATTTCTACGGTTACAACTGTTACCTTAGTTTGTGGATTAGTTTTCCAGCTTCCACTCATTGTATTTTTCTTATCTAAATTAGGGTTGATTACTCCCGAATTTATGAGAAAATATAGAAAACATGCGATTGTGGTTACCCTAGTATTGTCAGCAATTATTACACCTCCAGACATATCAAGTCAAGTACTACTGACTATACCGTTACTTATTTTGTATGAATTTAGTATTTATATTTCTAAAATAGTGGTAAAAAAGTCTGCTAAGCAATAAACACTATGATAAAGGGTTATTTTATTTTCAACTAAATCGCTATATTTAGCTTATGATTTTAAGAGCGGAAAACATCATTAAAAAATACGGTAAACGAACTGTTGTAAAAGGAGTTTCTATAGATGTAAAACAAGGAGAAATAGTAGGGTTATTGGGTCCAAATGGTGCTGGAAAAACCACTTCTTTTTATATGATTGTTGGCTTAGTTCAACCCAATTCTGGCAAAGTTTTTTTGGATGAAAAAGAAATAACAAATTCTCCAATGTATAAAAGAGCACAAATGGGAGTTGGTTATTTACCGCAAGAGGTTTCCGTCTTTAGAAAACTAAGCGTTGAAGATAACATTTCCGCTATTTTAGAAATGATGGATTTAACTAAAGAAGAGCAAAAGCAACGATTAGAAGAGTTAATTGAAGAATTTGGTTTAGGACACGTGCGTAAAAACTTAGGACATAATTTATCTGGTGGAGAAAAACGAAGAACTGAGATAGCTCGTTCTTTAGCTTCTAATCCTAACTTTATTTTATTGGATGAACCCTTTGCTGGTGTTGACCCAATTGCAGTGGAAGACATCCAAGGCATAGTTGCCAAACTAAAAGAAAAAAACATTGGCATATTAATTACCGACCACAATGTACAAGAGACTTTAAGCATTACTGATAGGGCCTACCTCTTATTTGAAGGAGAAATATTAAAAGCTGGTACTGCCGAAGAACTAGCCGCTGATGAACAAGTTCGAAGGGTTTATTTAGGACAGAATTTTGAGTTGAGGAGAAAGGTTTAAATCAAAATAAAAAGAGGTATGAATCATACCTCTTTTTATTAATTTAATAATATAGTCTAGTTGTTATAACTATTTTTTTCTTCTGTTTTATCACTCAAGTATTGTACAAATTCGTATTCATTACCATCCGCATCGGTAAAATAATCTCTAATTCTAAATTTTTCTATTTGTATCGGATAATCTCTTTTATACCCTTTACTTAATAAATTGTCAGCAATTTCTTCTACATCCTGTACTACAAACCCTATATGATTAATGCCTATTTTATCATAATTCTTTTCATTTTTCTTGACATCAATTTCAGCTTGGTTTATTGCTATGTAAGTGTTATCATCGCCAAGATGTACCCATTCTCTTGTTTCATTGTCTCCTCCTCTTATTTTAAAATGCGGAAAAGCTGTTTGGAAAAACTGAATACCTTCTTTTAAATTGTTTACAGTAATGTTTGCATGTTCTAAGTAAATTTTTTGTGTTTTCATAATTGTATGTTTTAATGATTTATGGAACAAAGGTGAGACAGTTTAATTTATAAATCAAATCGATTCTTTTTATATTTATATAGATATTATCTATATTTGTATAATGACATCACTCATCCAACTCGAATATATCATTGCCGTAGATACCTACAGGCACTTTGTTACAGCATCAAAAAAAAGCTTTGTTACTCAACCTACCTTGAGTATGCAAATAAAAAAAATGGAAGATGATCTAGGAGTCATCATTTTTGATCGAACAAAACAACCTATTATTCCAACTGAAATTGGATCAAAAATAATTGAACAAGCACGTACAATAATAGCGGAAGCAAAAAAAATTGATGAAATCATTAGTGAGGACAGCAACTCAATTTCCGGAGAAATAAGCATAGGAATTATTCCATCTCTTGCTCCTTATTTACTTCCCCTGTTTATTGGAAAATTCACTAGACAATACCCTGACATTCAGGTTAAGGTTGTGGAACTTTTAACTGATGAAATTATTTTTCAGCTAAAAAAAGATATGCTGGATGTAGGAATATTAGTTACACCCCTACATGAAAAAGGAATAGCAGAAGAAGTGCTTTTTTATGAAGAAATGAAAATCATCAGTAATAAATCACATGCTTTAGCAACAAAAAAAACAATAAAAACAGCCGAATTGGCCAGTCCTGACCTTTGGCTTTTAAGCAATGGTCACTGCTTTCGTTCGCAAGTGGTAAATTTATGTAGTTACAAAACAAATTTAAATGACGCATCTCATTTTGATTATGAAAGTGGCTCTTTAGAAACCATTAAAAAATTAGTGGAAATTGAAGGTGGTTATGCACTTTTACCAGAGTTAGCCATTGATAAAAATGCTTCAAATCCCAACACAATTATTAATCAAATTAATAAGACCCCTCTTCGGGAAGTAAGTTTTGCATACACCCGAAATTATTCTAAAAAACGATTATTAAGCATCCTTTCTGAAAGCATCAAAAACGCTATTCCAGCAAAAATGTTAACAAAGGAAAGAGGTTTTGTTGTAGAATGGAGATAAAAAAATATTACACTTTAATATCCTTAACATTCAACTGTAAAGTCGTAGTTCCATTCCAATGGTTTTCTTCAATACTATAAACAATACTAAAAGGAATGCCCTCATCGATTTCATCCAATACGTTTCCTAATCCAAATGCTATACAGCTAAATTTAATGTCTGGATTTGCTTCTTGAAAAACTTCTAATCGTAAATGTGTTTTATCTTCTCCTATTTTCCGAGAGTTATTGGTAATAAAAACATTTTCAGACATAAAAATAGGTCTCATATTTCCTGGACCTGTAGGAGAAAATTGTTTTAGTATTTTATAAAATTGAGCTGTTATCTGACTTAATTCCAATTTGGCATCAATACCAATTTTTGGAATCAATAATTCATCATCTATTTGGGATGAAACCACCTTTTCAAACTTTTGTGTAAATGCTTCTAAGTTTTTCAATGGCATCGTTAAACCAGCGGCATATTTATGTCCACCAAACTGCTCTAACAAATTGCTACATGCATCAATGGCATTATAGACATCAAAATCTTTTACTGATCGAGCAGAACCTGTTGCTTTACCATTAGATTCAGTTAAAATGATTGTTGGGCGATAATGTGTTTCTATTAATCTAGAAGCAACAATTCCTATCACACCTTTGTGCCAATTATCTTGGAAAAGTACCGTTGTTTTCTTGTTTTGCAAAGCAACATTTTCTTCAATATATTGTAATGCCTCTGCTGTAATTGCTCTGTCCAAATCTTTTCTTTCAATGTTTAACTCATTGATATTCCCTCCGAATTCTAACGCTTTTTCATTGTTTTCTTCCACTAACATTTCTACAGCTTTATTTCCTGTTTCAATTCTTCCTGCAGCATTAATTCTTGGAGCAATGGTAAAAACAACATCGGTAACTGTCAATTCATTCTTCAACTTTGCTAACTCTACCATTGCTTTAATTCCTAAGCGTGGGTTTTCATTGATTACTTTTAAGCCATAATAAACAAATACTCTATTTTCTCCAGTTATAGGCACAATATCGGCACATGTGCTTATTGCTAATAAATCTAAATATTCCATCAATTTAGATGTATCTTTTTTGGTTTTCTGAGTCCAAGCTTGCATCAGCTTAAAACCAACTCCACATCCTGACAATTCCTTATAAGGATAATTACAATCTTCTCTTTTTTGATCTAAAACAGCAACTGCTTTTGGAATTTCATTTCCAGGTCTATGATGATCACAAATAATAAAATCTACTCTTTTTTCAATAGCATAATCAATTTTCTCAATGGCCTTAATTCCACAATCTAACGCAATAATTAATTGATAATCGTTTTCTACCGCATAGTCAATTCCTTGAAATGAAATTCCATAACCTTCAGTATAGCGATCAGGGATATAGTAATCCAAATGCTCGTAATAATTTTTTAAATAGGAATATACTAATGCTACAGAAGTAGTTCCATCTACATCATAATCTCCATAAATGAGAATCTTTTCATTGTTTTCAATAGCAAATTGTAATCGCTCAACCGCTTTATCCATATCCTTCATTAAAAAAGGATCATGAATTTCTTCTAAACTTGGTCTAAAAAATGTTTTAGCTTTTTCGAAAGTATCAATCTTTCGTTGCAGCAAAATATTGGTTAAAGTTTCGTCTAAATTATTAAGCTTGGATGAAAGTATTTTAACCTCCTCAGGATTGGATTGCCCTTTTATTTTCCAGTGCTTTTGCATTATTATTCAAATATACTTTTTTGGAATGACTAAAAAGTCTCAGTTTCAATGAAATTCTATACGGATTTTACAGTTTACACTAAACGAAATCGAAATAAGAAAATTTATTAAGCTAATGCCTTATTTTCTTGAGACCCTAACAATGATTTTACTGTTTTAATGATTGCTTTATCATCAAAAAAGCATTCATCATACAACTCCGCCTGAGTTCCATGTTCAATAAACTTATCCGGAATACCTAATCGTTTTACTTCAGCTTGATAGTTATTATCAGCCATAAATTCTAAAACAGCACTTCCCATTCCGCCTTGTACACATCCATTTTCTACGGTAATTACTTTCTTAAACTTACCAAAAACTTCGTGTAGCAATATTTCATCAATAGGTTTTACAAAACGCATATCATAATGTGCAAAATTGATGTTTTGTTTTTCTAATGTTGTAGAAGCTTTTACAGCATAATTCCCAATATCTCCAATCGTTAAAATAGCAATATCTTCACCATTTTTAACCCTTCTTCCTGTTCCTATTTTAATCTTTTTGAAAGGAGTTTTCCAATCTACCATAGTTCCTGTTCCTCTCGGATAACGAATAGAAAATGGTCCATTATTTTCTGCTTGTGCAGTAAACATTAAATTCCTCAATTCCTCCTCGTTCATTGGTGCAGATACTATCATATTAGGAATACACCTAAAATAAGCTAAATCATACGCTCCATGGTGAGTTGAACCATCAGCACCAACTAGTCCTCCTCTATCTAAACAGAAAACAACTGGCAAGTTTTGTAATGCCACATCGTGAATTACCTGATCATAAGCTCGTTGCATAAACGAAGAATATATATTACAAAAGGGAATCAACCCTTGTGTTGCCATTCCTGCTGAGAACGTAACTGCATGTTGCTCAGCAATTCCAACATCAAATGCTCTATTGGGCATTGTCTTCAGCATAATGTTCAATGAACAACCAGAAGGCATTGCTGGTGTTACTCCAACAATCTTATCATTTTTTTCTGCTAATTCTACAATAGTATGTCCAAATACATCCTGATATTTTGGTGGAGCTGGATTTTTAGGTGCTATTTTAATGATCTCTCCTGTATCCTTATTAAACAATCCTGGAGCGTGCCATTGTGTAGTATTTCCAGACTCTGCCGGTTGATATCCTTTTCCTTTTTCGGTAATACAATGCAATATTTTAGGTCCTGGAATATCTTTTAAATCTTCTAAAACTTTAGCTAAATAATTTACATCATGTCCATCAATTGGTCCAAAGTATCTAAAGTTTAACGACTCAAATAAATTACTTTGCTTTAATAAAGTAGATTTAATCCCATTTTCAATTTTTTGGACAATAGCCTGTGCATTAGGGCCGAACTTACTTACTTTTCCCAATAAATGCCAAACTTCATCTTTTACTTTATTATAGGTATGAGAAGTCGTTATATCTGTCAAATAATCTTTAAGTGCTCCAACATTTGGATCTATTGCCATACAGTTATCATTCAACACGATTAAGAGGTTAGTATTTTCAACTCCTCCATGATTCATTCCTTCAAAAGCTAGCCCTGCCGTCATAGAACCATCACCAATAATAGCAACATGTTGTCTTTTTTCTTTTTTATATTGATCGGCAACCGCCATTCCCAAAGCCGCAGAAATAGAAGTAGAAGAATGTCCTACTGCAAAAGCATCATATTCACTTTCTGATGGTTTTGGGAAACCACTTATTCCTTTATAAGTTCTATTGGTGTGAAATTGTTCTCTTCGCCCGGTAAGTATCTTGTGGCCATACGCCTGATGCCCAACATCCCATACCAACTTATCATCTGGTGTATTAAAAACATAGTGTAACGCTACTGTTAATTCTACAACTCCTAAACTTGCCCCAAAATGACCTCCTTTTTGAGAAACGACAT